>JAYVPD010000051.1:0-9224 GCA_043757515.1 Pseudobdellovibrionaceae bacterium | reverse complement strand
GCAAAAAGGCGATGACTGATTTGTTAACACTTTTTAAACACGCGGAAGGCGCGTGATGCCAGTGCAAAATGAACAAAACACCTTTCAACACACATTCGGTAAAGTTCCCGAATTAACGTTTATTTTTTGGATTATAAAAATTGCCGCGACCACGTTAGGCGAAACTGGTGGCGACGCAGTTTCGATGTCCATGGATTTAGGCTATTTCGTTAGCACCGCTATCTTTGCGGCAATTTTCCTTGCTGCTGTAATTGTCCAAATCAAAGCGACAAAATTTCATCCTTTTATTTATTGGGCGACAATCATTGCAACGACCACGGTAGGGACAACACTTGCTGATTTTGCTGATCGTTCGCTTGGAATCGGGTACCCAGGCGGGTCAGCACTTCTTTTTGTGCTGCTCATGACCTCGTTATTTGTTTGGCATCGAGCGATGGGGACGATCTCAGTCCAGTCAATCAACAGTCCGAAAGCAGAAATGTATTATTGGGTAACGATTATGTTTTCACAGACCCTTGGTACCGCTCTTGGTGATTGGACCGCTGACTCTTTGGGACTCGGATACATGGGAAGTGCGGCCATTTTTGGGGCTTTGCTTTTGATTATCGTTGCACTTTATTTTTGGACGAAAGTTTCCAGGACGATTTTATTTTGGGCAGCGTTTATCTTAACGCGACCTCTGGGCGCAGTTGTAGGCGATTACTTGGATAAACCCATCGATAAAGGCGGTTTAGCACTGAGTCGTTACACCGCCTCGATTGCACTTTTAGTGTTTGTTTTTGCTTGCATCCTAATTTTCAAACAACGGCCGGCTGCGAAGGTGCACTAAAAATTCAGCTTGCCTTTTAGCGCAAGTGAAGTTCCAAATCTACTCGCAGAAGTTAGCGCCTACCTCCGGTAAAACTTCCTACGACTTTCTGAGAGTTTAACATCAGTGACCCGGCAAACCTTCCTTATAAAGTTGCTCGTTCTTAGCCAGTTCAAAGTAGCATTGCAACTTATTATTAAAATTCATTAGCTGATCAGGCATATTCGAGTATAAACATACTTCGAAAAAATACCGCTCTAAATCAGCGTAAACACCACTTATAAAAATTTATTTTTTTACACTCAGAAACTATGATTTTAGAAAGTTCGCCCCCAACTGTTAATTGTAAATTACGTCAAAACACATATCTTTTTCAAATGCACATAACATTTTTAAAACTATTACAAATCCAAAAAAAATCTCAGTCGGTCTAGCAGTATTTCGAGAGTAGCCTGACATTTTGACGCATTGACTTTAAACGTCAACTTGCGAAACTAAAGATGGTGTTACGTTTTAAATTATAAAGGAGGAGATTCAATGCGCTTTTTAAACTGCTTGGCAACCATGACTGTTCTAACGTGGGGTACGATGACTTTTGCTCAGGACGATTTGGTAATAAATGACGACGCGGCAGTTGAAAATTCTGTCCAGGTAGATGAAACTGCAACCAACGAATTATTACACGGCTGGTACTTTCTCAGCTGTGTTCACAGCAGCCACGAGTGTAGCCATGAAGCTCATGAAAACGGATATGATTACCACAAACTTGTTCATGATCATCGCTGCGCTCGTCATCACTACGGTTGTTTCGTCCAATAAAAACACGTCGATTGCTTAGCCAGTTTAATAATTAAATTGGCTAAGCAATTACTAGTTCTATTTGTCAGTAAAAGAAAACTTCGCGGTAGTATTTTTACCTTCGATACCCAAGTTTACAATTGCGGTAACTTTACCTTTTGCCGGGCCTTTCACAGACTCTTCGTTAAATTCAGACCCACTTGTAATTGATTTTTTTTCCGGTGCTTTTCCCACTCCGGCAACAGTGATACTTCCACCGCTGTGTTTGGAAATTTTTGCTGACTTTTCACCTTCAGCATCTAGAACATAAAATGAAATTTGCTCACCTTTGCGCACCGCTTCCAAATGATTTTTGCTGCCAAATTCTTTTACAATACCCCCGTGCGGTCCTGATCCATGCGTATGATCCGATCCTGCAAATAAGTTTACAGATAAAATAACGGACGAAATACTCAAGCCAACTTTAGAACTGAATCTTTTCAACATACTGTTTCTCCTTTTGTTGATCTTTACTGATTTTTGCTAATGCTTTTTCAGCAGCTTTTCGGCCAAAGGCGTAAAACACCGCTGGCGTTACTGCCATATCTAATAGCGTACTGCTTAATAGACCTCCTAATATGACCACAGCAACAGGATGAAGTATTTCCTTGCCTGGTGTTCCCGACGCCATAACAATAGGAACAAGTGCCAATCCCGCCGTCAGTGCCGTCATCAAAACTGGCACCAACCTTTCTAGACTCCCTCTGATGACCATTTCTTTGGTAAATAGTTCACCCTCGTGAGCCATCAGATGCAGATAATGTGAAATCATCATAATTCCATTTCGCGACGCAATTCCGCAAAGAGTGACAAATCCGACCAGCGTCGCTATGGAAAATGTCCCGCCACTTAAAAAAACCGCCGCTACACTTCCTATTAATGCCAGGGGAATGTTTAGCATAATTTGTAATGCTATCAGCCAAGAACCAAAATGCACATAGAGCACGAGAAGTATTCCAACAAGAGAAAGAATCGAGAGAAGCCCGATTGTTTTTGTTGCATTGACTTGGCTTTCAAATTGTCCACCTAGCTCGAAAAAATATCCTTGCGGGAGTTTTATTTTTGACGCAAGTGTTTTCTTGACATCCTCTACAACGCTTCCTAAATCTCGATTTTCCGTGTTTGCCGCGATCACAATGCGTCTTTGGCCATTTTCACGGTTAATTTGATTTGGTCCAAGGCTTACTTGAATTTTTGCAAGATCTGCGAGCGGTATTTTCAGGCCAGATGGCGTATCTATTAAAAGTTGTTCCATAGTCCTGGGTTCTTGCCGGTATTCGCTTTTCATGCGAACAAGGACGTTGTAAACAATATCGTTTTCAAATACCTGCGCTGCATTATGGCCCAAAAAACTACTTTCCAAAAATTCTGTCAACTCGCCTTTTCTGAGCCCAAACGAGTTAAGTTTATTAACATCCGGAAGAATCTGAACCTGCGGTATTAAAACCATTTTTTCAATTTGCAAATCAGTAAGTCCAGAAATTTGCTTCAAATTATTTTGCACGTCCGCTGCAAGAGTTCGTAGAGTCGACAAATCTGGACCGAATATCTTTAAAGCAATCTGCGCCCTTACGCCGCTGAGAAGATGGTCAAGTCTATGTGAAATTGGCTGACCGATATTGACAAAAATTCCAGGTATCTCGCCGAGTTTTGCGCGGATATCACCAAGCACCTGACTTCGGTTTCTTTTTGAGCTTTTCAGATCGACGTCTACTTCTGAAGAGTGGACCCCTTCCGCATGTTCATCCAGTTCGGCTCTCCCGGTTCTTCTTCCGACGGAAAGAACCTCTGGGACGCTTAGAATCTGTTTTTCCGCAATTGTTCCCAAACGATTTGACTCTGAAAGGCTTGTACCAGGTGCCGTCATCAGGCTTATCGTAACAGTGCCTTCGTTAAAAGGTGGCAAGAATTCTCGACCCATAAAAAACGTCGACATTGCAGCGCATGCAACCAAAATACCGCTTCCCATAAGAATTGGCTTGGTATGAGATAAAGAAAAATGAAGAATTTTCAGGTCTATTTTCTTAAGCCAGAGGACAAATTTTCCATCTTGCTCGTGGTGCGCGGATTTTTCACTTCCAAGTAAGTAAGAACATAAAACTGGAGTCACCGTCATCGACACAAAAAGTGACGCTAGGATCGAGGTGACATAGGCAATCCCAAGTGGGATAAAAAGTTTACCTTCAATACCGCTCATGGAAAAAAGAGGAATAAATACGAGAATAACAATGATTGTTGCGAAAACAATGGAATTTCTCACTTCTGACGACGCCTGGAAGATGATTTTTAAAACCGGCTCCGGCGTTGCAAGAAGTCTATTTTCTCGCAATCTTCTAAAGACATTTTCAACATCGACGATGGCGTCGTCTACCAGTTCGCCGATTGCGACCGCAAGCCCACCAAGAGTCATCGTGTTAATTGAGATTCCAAATGCGTGCAGTATCAAAGCTGTAATGACAAAAGATAGGGGAATTGCGGTTAGGGTTATCACTGTTGTTCTAAAATTCATGAGAAATAAAAATAAAATAATTGCGACTAAGATAGCTCCGTCGCGCAAAGCTTCCTCGACATTGCGAATAGCTGATTCGATAAAATTTGCTTGCTTAAAAAGCTCGTAAACTTTCACATCTTCGGGAAGTGTCTTCTCAAGTTCTTTTAATGCCTGCTCAATAGATCTAGTTAAAGTCACGGTGTTTGCACCGGGCTGCTTTTGGATACTTAAAATAACCCCAGGTGTACCGTTGACACTCGCGTCTCCTCGCATGTTTTGCACGCCGATTTTAACATCTGCGACCTGTTCCAAAGGTACAGAAATTCCATTTTTAAATAACACAGGTGCGGATTTGATATCTTCGATGCTACCTAATTTTCCAATATTTCTAATAAGATATTCTTGATGGGCATCTTCTACGTATCCACCGGTTGTATTTTTGCCAAGACTTGTTACAGCCTCTTTTAGATCTTTAAATGTCAGATTAAAATCTTTAAGTTTTAAAGGATTAGCTTCGACTTGAAATTGCTTTACACCGCCTCCAATTGAAATAACTTGTGCAACCCCACCTATTGCCTGAAGTCTCGGCCTAATAGTCCAGTCAGCAAGCGACCGTAAATCCATCGGCCGCATTTTTGGAGCGGTTAAACCCACAAGCATGATCTCTCCCATAATACTTGTAATTGGGCCCATGCTTGGTGTAACCGACGGGGGCAACAGTTCTTTTAGACTTGTTAATTTTTCTGCGACCATCTGACGGGCGGTAAGTAAATTCGTATTCCATTCGAATTCAATGTACACAATTGACAGTCCAATGCCGCTTGTTGAGCGAACTCTTGAAACCCCTGCAAGGCCCGACATCGACTGTTCGATAGGCCGCGTCACAAGGGACTCTACTTCTTCTGGGGCAAAGCCCTCAGACTCAGACATAACCGTAACCGTAGGCCGATTAAGATCTGGGAAAACATCAATCGGCATATGAAAAATAATGTTGAAACCAAATACTACAATAAGTGCTGTCAACGCCAAGACCAGTAGGCGATTTTTCAAGGCAAAAACTATAATTCGATTGAGCATTATTTTGCCTTCATCAGAAGCTGATAGCCGCCTGTGACAACAACTCGGTCCTCTTCTTTAATACCCGATTTAATTAATACTTGGCCAGGACGTGCGCTGTCTTCGTACGAAACAGGACGCACCACGAATGTTTCCGCTCCAGTCTGAACAAATACTACAGCCTCTCCGGCGCGGCTTAAGACTGCTGATTTTTGCATAATAAAACCCTGTTGCTTTTTAGCAGTACTATTGCCCGCATTTAATTCGAATGTGATATCGACAAATGTTCCAACTTTTAAACCCTCATGTCCAGTTACTAATTCTAGAAATACTTTTGCCGTTCTAGTCTCTTCCGAGATTGGGGTCATGGAGCCTTGAAGCTTTGCTTCGACAGTCGTATTACCACTACCGGCCGTTACGTATGCGCTTTGGATTTGAGGAAGCCTCTCGATCTGATTTGCAAAAAGCTCGGCATCCACCCACAAAGTTGACGGATTGATAATGCGGATTACTTTACCGCCGCCTTCGACACGCACGCCGTTGAACGCAAAGATTTCAGCAACAAAACCTTCGATGGGAGACGTGAGAGCAATCTGATTAACCGTCTGAATGTAACCTAAAATTTCACCACGTTTAACTTTCTTTCCTAATTTCAGATCTTGAGCTGTTTTAAGATAACCTGCCTGTGGTGCTACAATAACCGCATCATTTTGCGGCGGTGAAATCACATGACCAAAACTTTTCATAACCGTATTTGCATCTTCTAGTTTTGCTGGAACTGTTTTTAATCCAATTAAAAATTGTGATTTTTTCGACATAATAATATCTGAACCACTGCTTGTTTCTTCTGCAGATTGTTTGGCGTCTCCCGGGTGTTCATGACCACCGTGCGCATAAACCTTCTGGACGCAATGGGTTGGAAAGGATACCAGGATTAAAATCCCTAGTGACGCAGAGATTGACCGCCATTTTTTGAAATAAAAAATTATGCCTCCTAAAACCAACCAAAATAGCGATGTGATTAACGCGATGATGATTCCCGATCTCAACGAGATACTTGCGCTAGGCGGTATGCTGATCACCTGTTTTTTATATTCAGGCACAGAAATATCGATGGTATCAAGGTCGTCTCCACTCTGAACGATGACCTGGTTATAAATCTCGTTAGTAGTTAGTTTTGCAGAATAAATTCCGGGTTCAGTTGACTCGGTTAATTCAATTTGATTTTTCTCAGCCTGTAAAAAGACTTTGGCTTTAAGCAGTGGCTGGTTTGTCGATTTGTCGGCAAGATAGAGACTAGCTTGTGCTCCCGAGAGTTCAATGGCCAAACTCGTCGATTCACCCTCGCCCGTTAGATAATTCTGTGCAGGGTTATCTGCAAACAGCGAGGTGCAACCGAAAACCAGATTTAAAATACACAAAATTATTCCCACTACCTAACCCCCGCAACTAAAAAATAATGCAGTTCCAAAATGGATTTCTCGTACTCGGCTCTTGCTTCAAGATACTTTCGTCGTGACTCGATTGCTTCCTTGTAAAAATCAAGATACTCGTACACGTCTTGATTTCCGCGATTGAATGCAACGCGAATTTTAATAAGCACTTCCTCGATCCGTTCAGAATTGCGGAGCGCAGTTTGAACAATTGTTTGGTTTTTCGCAACATTATTTCTTAAAAGAGATTTTTGTAGTGCTGCATTTTTTAAAACCATATCGCTTTCGACTTCTAGGGCATCTTTTTCCTTTTGCAGAGCCGAAACTTGCGACGAAATCGCAAATCTTGTGCCGAGCGGTATGCCCACTTCAACAACATAGGATCTTTCTTTTTTATCCGCATCGTAAGCTACCCCTGCTCCGACATCGAGCTCGGTCGTCGATGAAAGCAGTGAGGTTTGCGCTACCAAGGCATTTTTTTTATACATCGACTTTTTAACCGCGACGAGTTCCGTATCGTTCATATCAGCTTTAAAATCGCGCGGATCAATTGGAGCGAGCACAATGCTTTCATCTGTTAGATCGACCGGTGACTGTGTACAGCTTTTGACTGCCGTAGAAAGTGAATTGATTTCATTTGTGAGCTGTGCAAATTCAGATTGCAACGTATCGCCATAGATTTGTAATTTTATTTGAAACAGGCTTGTCACCGTGCCGTTGTTGACGGCCTTCTTCGCATTTGCAAGGTTCGGCTTTAAAAAAGCATTAGCCTTTCGAAGTACAATTTTCAGCTCTTTCTTTTGCCTTAGTTCAGCATAGATTTTCGATATGGAAATTTCCTGACCCAGAAGATCAGATAATTTTTCCAAGTATTCTGCATTATTTGTGTTCTGGTATTTACTTGTTGCAGTTTGCCTATCGTTTCCGAATAATAATTTTTGCCTCAGAATTGTTTCGTAGGAAACATTTTTGTTTTCTTCCGAGTTTACCTGGCCTTTTAGCCCAAGAGAAATTGCTCCGCCCAAAGTTTTTGAACCGGCGGAGATTTCAGCGCGCGTTTTGTCTTCATTTATATTTTGCCACTGTGAAACTGATGCTTGGGATTTGGATGTTAGAAGAATTTCCTGAAGTGTAACGGCATGGGCGAAAGTACTAGACAATGCTAAAGCCGAAAGCAAAAAATTGTTAATTAACGCGCAATTTTTATACAGAAGTTTCATCATCTTAAACCCAAAAAACGTATTTTTCCATGTCGAGGTGAAGTACTAATGATTCGGAAGATTTGTGACATTAAAAAGTTGAGTATTTTTAAATCAACAATTTACGTCGATCGAATAAACTCGTTTCGGCTTAATAAGAATTTTTGGTCTTAGAATTATTGATTTTTATAGAGAAATTAAATTTTAGACAAAAACATACTTCCAAGCCAATGGTGCGCAGCTTTCGGATCCATGCATGTGATTATACGCCTTGTTCTAATCTTCTAGTGCTGATGATCGTCATCGTGATGCGTTGGGGCCGGAGTTGGAATTGGAGGCGGAGTTGAAAAACCGTTGTTAGGCTGGCCCGGAGCTGCGGTCACTTGTTTAATGCAGGGGCTTTCTGGTTCATCGCCATGCAAATGTGTGGTGGAGCGAACTGTACCTGGTGGGCACGGAGTTGCCTCTACGTGCGCCGCCGCCGCGTCCGCTTTAACATGCGTGACTTGGCCTTCTTGTTTACATGCGCCACAAATAGGTACCAGTAACGCAATTAAGCAACTAAATTTCAATCGACTCCCCTTTCCTTAAAATACTATTCTACCACCTTGAACCCAAACATCATCCCTGCGCCAAGATGTTCAGATATATGACAGTGGGACATCCATTGCCCCGAATTTGAATTCTCAAGTATTATATCGATCGTCGCCCCCGATGGGATTAGAACTGTATCTTTCCAAACAAGGTTTGATTGTGCGATGCCGTTCACATGAGAAACAACAAACCTCTGACCATGAAAATGGATCGGGTGCTGCATGGGATGCATCGACTCAGGATCATTAAAAAAGCGTGCCTTGGTGTACGTCCCTTTTTTTAAAGTCCACTCAATATCCATGTTTTCTTTTTTTGTAACTTGATCAACAATTTTCCAGTTCACACTCTTATCGTCACTTTGAGCGTTCATTTCAGGCATTGCATCTTCCCATTCGATGCCATCTCCGGACCCAGAACCATTTGCCGCATGCTCCATGCTTAATTTTTTGTGATCCATTGCGACGGTAAGCGAAAATTTCTTTTCAAGAGGCGCGTCAAAATATTTTTTGGCTTCAATAAACGAAGCAATGGTTTTGTCATGTTTATGTAGCATCTCGAATTTTTCTTTAAATATTGGGCGTGATTTCGCAGCTTGGTTTTTTACAGTCACCTGGGCCATAGACTTTTTTCGGACGGGGTTGTCGTTCAAAAGCTCAAAGGTTCCATTTTTTTTAAACTCAACCTCTAAGACATAACGTTCCGAGGGTGAAATTATTAGACTGTCAATTATTGCATCCTGCTCGTAAAGACCGTTATCCCCACCGACTAGTTTGATTCTGTGGCCCGCCAAGCGCAGCTTGTAAACT
>JAYVPD010000050.1:0-9269 GCA_043757515.1 Pseudobdellovibrionaceae bacterium | reverse complement strand
CGACCGGCCAAACGATCGGGATGGAACACTTCCAGTGCCGACACTTTTTCACCAATTCCCATGAATTTAATCGGAATCCCGGTTACCTCACGAATACTCAAAGCCGCCCCACCACGTGCATCCCCGTCCAGTTTTGTTAAAACTAAACCGGTCAATGAAAGCCGTTGATGAAATCCTTCAGCCACTTGAACGGATTGCTGACCAAGCATCGCATCGGCAACCAATAAAATTTCTTGCGGGCTCCAAATATTTTTTAAGTCTGAAAGCTCACTCATCAAGGCGTCATCGATTGTCAATCGACCAGCTGTATCCACAATAACTACATCTAATTTTAAGTCCGCAGCCCATTTTTTTGCCGCTGTTAAGATTTCCTGCGGCGTTTGCGAAGGCGTCGAGGCAAATGTGGGGAAATTGTTTTGCTTCCCCAGCGTCATCAACTGATCTATTGCCGCTGGTCGATACACATCGGCTGGAACCAAACCGACTTTTTTTTCTTTTTTTGATCGCAAATACAAAGCCAATTTTGCAGCAGAGGTAGTTTTACCTGCCCCTTGCAATCCTACTAAAAACAATACGGTCGGAGTTTGAGTTAAATTAAGTTCTATTGCTTCGGTACCTAGCGTTTTTACTAGCTCATCGTGAACAATTTTTACAAACATCTGCCCGGGATTTACATTTTCAATTACTTTTTGACCGATCGATTTTGCTTTAATTTCATCAATGAATTTTTTAACAACTTTAAAATTGACGTCTGCATCCAGCAAACTCATTCGGATTTCTTTTATGACCTCTTCAATATTGGCTTCTGAAATTTTTTGGCCGCCACGAACTTTTTTAAGTGAGGCTAAAATTTTATCTGATAAATTTTGAAACATTTTTATACTCCTATAGTACCGCAGGACACCTTCAGGTACCGCAGGACATCTTCTACCAGCGACTAAAATTAGCATTTTTTAATGCTAAAAATGCGAGGCCGTACATTATCACAAGTCCAATGGCCGATACAAGAATCGAATAGGACAGCTCGACATCAGAAATACCCAAAACTCC
Organism: Pseudobdellovibrionaceae bacterium; assembly: GCA_043757515.1. Classification (GTDB taxonomy): domain Bacteria; phylum Bdellovibrionota; class Bdellovibrionia; order Bdellovibrionales; family Bdellovibrionaceae; genus UBA2316. The sequence goes on along the minus strand of JAYVPD010000050.1, from coordinate 8,219 downwards.
GTAGCGCATCCCATTTATTAAATAAAGTACTGGATTGTAGCCAGAGACCGTTTTAGCCCAGGGTGGCAGCGTTTCGATAGATACAAACACACCGCCCAAATATAATAGTGGTAACAAAATGAAATTAGTAAACGCCGCAATATGTTCGATGCTTTTTGCCCAAAATCCAGCACATATACCTAACATACCAAAGTTAAATCCCCCCAAAAGTACAAAATAGGCTAAAATAAAAGGGTGTGATAAACCCAAAAGCTCGCCGAACTGAATGTAATAAAACAGCAGTCCGACTATATATGTAACCGTGGCCACCGTTAATCCGCGAATGACTGAACCAAGCCCCATTGCCAACAAAATATGGTGGTGTGACAACGGTGTGACGCGCAAATCTTCCAAGTCGCCACTAAATTTCATGACCGCAATAGAGGACGACGAATTTTGAAACGCGTTGTTCATTAGACCCATCATCATCAGCCCAGGAATTAAAAAGGCCAAATACGAAACGGCGTGAACATCGCTCATTTTTGAACCCAAACTCACACCAAAAACTAGCAAATACAAAAAACTGCTCATAAAAGGCGTTACTATTGTTTGCATCATGACTTTTAAAAATCGTTTTACTTCTTTTTTTAGCAAGGTCCAAAACGCGATCATTTTAACTCCTACGTCTCACTAATCAAAGCTGGAAAATTAGTGGGCTACTATTTGTTTGAAGGCTTCTTCCAAGGATCCTTGTTCCGTTTTTATGTCTTCGATATCTTCCAGTGTCAGAGACAATTCACCGAATAAATTTCCCATGGATTCTGTGGAATGAATTTGAAATTCAAAAAAACCATCTTTCTTTTTTAGAAAATTTTTATGGGCCATCACGTCGCGGTCTTTTTTTAATTTGATCATGATTTTTTTGGAGGAAAACTGCTCGATTATTTCAGCTGTTGGCCCAACGCATTTTAATTGTCCACGATCCATAATCCCAATTTGATGACACAGTTCCTGCGCTTCGATCAAATAATGGGTGGTCAATAAAATGGTCATGCCTTCTTTTTGCAGCTCGCGCACATAGGCCCAAAGTTCTTCGCGCAGAGAAATATCGACGCCCGCAGTGGGCTCATCTAGCAGTAACAAGGCCGGTTTATGCACAAGGGCTTTGGCAACCATCAACCGTCGTTTCATTCCCCCGGACAACTGTTTTACTTTTTTGTTTCGGTGTTCATAAAGACCCAGCTTATTTAGAATATAATCTATGCGAGGTTTGTTTTTCAAAATGCCATAATAGCCCGACATAAACTCTAAAATCTCGTAAACGTCGAAAAAACCTGAATTTACCACTTCTTGGTGAACTACTCCAATACGTCGTTTGGTTTCCATCGAATCTTTTTCCACATCAAAACCAAATACTTTTACTTGGCCAGAGGATGGCTTTTCTAATGTGGTAATTATGGAAATAATCGACGTTTTTCCAGCTCCATTGGGTCCTAAAAGACCAAATATTTCACCCGGTTTGATGGCCAAACTCACACCTTTTACAGCCTCGATAGTTCCATAGCTCTTTTTTAAATTGATTAATTCCAATGCGATAGACATATCGGCTAGATTAGAGCACCCAAACAACATGTAAAGATTTATTTATATTGAACGCAGCCGGCCCATGGTCAATTGCTAAACAAACCCTTGAATTTTATACCTGTAGTGGAAGCTGACACTGGTTTTCATCAGAAACTGCTTTAGAATCGATCATTCTAGCTGGAGTCCGCATGCCCCCTAATTTAAAAATCATGTTAGTTTTTATTTTTACTTTGATTGCGACCGCTTCGCGGGCCACCGCCTGGGAATGCCCTTGGCCAGTCAATTTAAGTGATCTTAGCGTTTCCATGACTCAGCAATCGGCCACTATGGTTTTAAAAGCAGCCGAAGCACGGCTGCTGGCCATCGATGACCGTACTGATTTTGATGTTGACGTCATTTCTCAAAGTATTATCCAGATGGAACTCATGGGACGCAATATTCAATTGGACCCGGAAATTCGCAGCGCCGCACTGAAAGCGGCCTCAGGCTATTATGGACGAGTCGCCGATAAATATCACAGTTTAAAAAGTGGCGTATGTGGTCGAAGTTCGATTTTGTTGCTAAAAAGAGCTCTAGAACTTTCACCTTATAACCAGAGTATAATTATATGGTATTCTCGATTGATAGAAGGCATTTGCGTCAGCACTAATAAAGTTCCTAAATTTATTATCGAATTAAATCTGAAAATTAATCTCGTCGACGAAGCTAAAGTGGCTTTAAGTTCATTGGACCGGCTTCAAGTTCCAATCGTCAGTATTCCAGAGCTTAATAAGCGCCCGGTAAAGTCTAATTTAAGCAAATGTATCACCGGTGAATCCTTGCAGACGGCTGCCCCTGTTGTACATTTCTAATAAAAAATTAGCGTGATCGACTTATTGAACTTACAAATTCAATATCTGGATTTTCGCGTTCGGCCCATTTTAGATCCCATTCTTGGCCCAGCAAAATAACCGGTTGTTCATTCACGTCTCGATAGATTTGTAAATTGCCTTTTAAATTGGAGATTCCTTGGCCATTTTTGTCTTTTGGCCATCGGGCTACAGTAAATGGCAGGCGATTTAATTTTACTTCTAAATTGTACTCATCCTGCAGCCTGTGCGCTAAAACTTCAAACTGTAGCTCCCCGACGGCTCCTACTATTGGATCCTGCATGCCTACCAATGGATCAATGAACAACTGAATCGCGCCCTCTTCCGCCAAATGTTTTAGCGCTTCTTGCATTTTAGTTCGCTTCAACGCGTCTTTAACAGAAAGTTTAGTGAACAATTCGGGTGCAAATTTAGGAATGTCTTCGTAAATAATTTGTCCATTGGCTGCAATGCAATCACCAATAGAAAAATTATTTGTATCATTGACGCCCACAATATCACCCGCATAGGCAACATCTACAGTTTCCCGATCAGCAGCGACGAACTGATTGGAATAGGCCAATCGTAGTTCTTTTTTAAGGCGCATATGCTGAACTTTCATGCCGCGTTCAAACTTACCCGAGCAGATCCTAATAAAGGCGACTCGGTCACGATGCCTGCGATCCATATTTGCCTGAATTTTAAAAACAAAACCCGTGAAATTGTCTTCCAAGGGACTCATGACGGCCCCTTCCCTGCGCTTTCGGGGCTGGACGCCAGGCGCGTACTTACAGAAAAAATTTAGAAATGTGTCGACGCCAAAGTTCTGCTTAGCCGATCCAAAAGTTACCGGAGAAATCTCGCCATTTAAAAAAGCGTCCACATCAAAAGGCGGTAATGCGGATTCAATCAATTCCAATTCCTCACGCACTTGAGCCGCGGTTTCGCGATCTAAAAACTCATCGATGCGGGGATCATCAATCCCTGAAAATGGGTAGGTCACAGTTTCATCGCCTTCCCGGCGCTGGTCGTAAAACATCAGCTCTTTAGTGACACGATTAAAAATGCCTTTGAATCGCTGTCCAATTCCTAAGGGCCAGGTCACAGGATAGCACTGCATACCGAGCGTTTTTTCCACTTCATCAATCAGCGTCAGCGGATCTTTGCCTTCCCGATCCAGTTTATTTACAAATGTGAAAATAGGAATTTGTCGATACCGGCAGACTTCGTAAAGTTTTTTAGTTCGCTCTTCAACCCCTTTGGCGACATCTATTAACATGGCCGCCGAATCGACAGCCATTAAAACTCGATAGGTATCTTCCGAAAAGTCTTTGTGCCCGGGTGTATCTAAAAGATTAATTCTAAGATTATTGTAATCAAAGGTCATCACAGAGGACGTGATGGAAATACCTTTTTGGCGTTCAAGTTCCATCCAATCCGAAGTGACCGCTTTGGTTCCTGATTTACCTTTTACTTCACCTGTTTCATGTATTACGCCGCCATGATATAGTAGTTTTTCTGTTAAGGTCGTTTTACCCGCATCAGGATGCGAAATAATGGCAAAAGTACGACGTCTGAGTATTTCTTTCTGGGAACCGGCATCTATTATCATGGAAAGAACCTATCTTATTTATTTTTCATTGTCATTTATAGAGAACTACTTTATTCAAGTTTTAAGAGTTTAGACCATCGCAAGAGGTCCTAGACGAAGCCATACGATCTTTACGGTGGGTTTGGAGCCCATCAGACTAAGGAGTCTCTATGTTTTTTGTATCGACGTTTTATCATTTTTTCCCTCAAACCGATCTTGAAGCCATTAAATCGCAGCTAAAGACACTGGCAGAGAGTCATTCCATACTTGGTCTAATCGTGGTGGGTTATGAAGGACTCAATGCCACCGTCGCTGGCGATACTATAGACAATTTAAATGCGTTTAAATCAGCTCTTGAAATGAAATTTAAAATTAATATTGAGAATTATAAGGATTCCCAATCTTCGGTCGCACCTTTTCGCAGATTCAGCATCAAAGTGCGAGATGAAATCGTTACTGCGGGTCTGCCCGGACGAACTCCTGAAAAAGGATTAAACCATCATTTATCACCCGACGAATGGGATCACATCTTGATAAATGAAAACGATTTCGTACTGATCGACACCCGAAATTGGTACGAATACAATATTGGAACATTTAAAGGCGCGATTAATCCTGATATTGAAAAGTTCACAGAATTTCCAGGTTTTTTTGAAGCTCAATCCATCCCAAAAGAAAAAAAGATCCTAATTTTTTGCACCGGAGGCATTCGCTGCGAAAAAGGAATATTAGAACTTCAAGATCGCGGATATAAAAATGTGTTTCAGCTCAACGGCGGAATATTAAAATATATGGAAGAAAAACCCAATCAAGAATTCAAAGGTGAATGTTTTGTTTTTGACAATCGAGTGGCTTTGGATGCCGACCTTCAACCAAGTAATGTATTCAAACTTTGCCCTCATTGTGGGCAGCCGGCTCAATTAAAAGTGGATTGCAAACGCTGCGACGAACCGGCCTTGATCTGCGACGATTGCATGGAACTAGAATGGAAAAAAGACACCTGTTCAAAAAACTGCGCCTATCAGTACGAATTACATCCAGGTCGCAAAGGAAAGCACCAGGTTCAGTTTTATGAGAAATCGACTTAGTTGGTCTTTTACTTGTTAGTTTTCGATACAGGCAAATTTTGGAGTTGGACCGCACGTTATTTTAAAAGATTTTATTTTAGAAAAATTCTTATTTAATTTGTTTGCATCTAAATCTATTTCATATTTTGACTCATCGATCCATCGTTCTGAAATCGTCCATTCTGGAACCTGATTATATGTCCCCATAGAGTCCTTGGCTTGATCGTAATAGGAATTTTTAGCCTCGAACTCTTTTTTAAAATTGAGAATAGTCTTGAAGACTCTTAATCCTCCGCTTGATTGAATAATATAAAAATTTCGCTCAACTACGACTGTTGATTTATCAGGGTCGCAGCCTCCGAACTGACAGGATGGACCCAAAATACTGGTAATATATTGCCCATCGACACTTACAATATAGTTAGAGTTCAAGTCTTGAATTACGTCACCTGAAATTAAATCGACCGCCTTGTAATTTATCGAATCACCATCCGTTAGCTCTAAAAACAACATTTTTAATTTACAATCAACTTTTGAAACACTCATTTCTGAATCATCCATTTCAATATTTACTTGTTTTCTAGATTGGGAAGTAAGCATCAATTTCTTAATTATTTTCTTAGTTGTTTTATTATTATTACTCGTAACAAAAGTAATTTTTAACCATTGATTTCTATCAGTGGTTTCGGAGCAGGATGACTCACTAAAAACAGCGGAATCCAGTTTAACCTTTTTTTTGGTTTGTGCCCAAGTAGAAGAGGCTGTTGCTTATGTAAAAACGCTTAAAAAGAAAATGCTTGTCATCGGTTCTCCTACCAAGTGATGTTGAAGTTGCCTCAAAGTAATGTCAACAAACCCGTCGGTCTTAAGAAAATCTAAATCAGTTGGGCTTCACAAAATCGAGATTAATACGAACTTACCCCATTGCCGTCAACCTGTATGAACACAAAAGTCTTCCGTGATCAATATTACTCCTAAGTCAGCTATCTGGTTTGCCCTACAAAAGGCGATTTATCCTTAAATCCTGAAGTGAAAAAATTTGGGAGAGGGCGCCCAATACCTCGTGATTTGTCACTCTGTTATAGTTCTGTGCAGTCATGCTGGGTAAACTACATTCAATTCGCGATAAGATAGGCACAATTCTGGCTTCTTCTCTACCAGATGATTGGCGCACTTACGTTTTTATTGATGGTCTTTCCTTTTTTATCCTGGGGCGCTTTATCTAAACACGAATGCCTTGCCGTTTACAAAGATGGCAAATCGACACTGACCGATATTAAAGTAAATTCAAAAAAAAGCCCTTTTATGCTTTGGCCTGAAAATGGAACAGCCAAGAATGTCATTTTCTCTTTGGCAAATTTGCATCCTTTGGTGGTTAAATCCCAATTTGAAATAATAAAAGGAATGCTTCAGACTACGGCAAGCAATATTATTGTTCTTTATAGCGAAGGACTTTCTCTAAAAGGGTTAAAAGATGAAACTTTCAAACTATTGGGGACACTTAAAGCTGCAGAAAAAGCAAGATTGTATTTTGTCCCAACGACAATGACTGATCTGGCCTGGGCCCGTGATTTTGCCCCGGCTGCTGTTTCGAGTGGCTCAGACAGTCGCCTAGTTTCTTTTCGTTATGCCAAAGATGAGCTCCTTGGAAAACGCACCGCTGAAGAGTTAGCAAAATTATTTAATTTACCGCCGCCTATTTATCCTGATCTTTTTGCAGATGGCGGCGCGTACCTGATTGATCACGAAGGACGGCTATTTATTTCAGAGATTGTCAAAATTAGAAACAAGGCTTCGGCTCTCAAAATAATGTTAAAAAACCAAGGTCAAGGTTCGTTTATCTTAGACCCCGCGCGCCCACTTGTCGCCAAGACAGACAAAGACATTGAAAACATTCTAAAACAGGCTCTTGGCGCAAAAGAAGTAATATGGGTAAAGGCCTTACCACCAGAACTTGAATCGACAGGACACGTGGACATGTATGCTAAAATTGTAAGCTCAAACCAGGTTATAGTAGCCCAATCTCGAAACCCTGATGTGGCAAGAACTCTCAATCAAATCGCCGATTTATTTAAAGAGTATGGATTTCAAGTGATTCGCCTTCAAACGGCATTGCAAAATAAGTTTGGATTTCGTTCCTACACAAATTCTACCATTGTTGAGAATACTGTTTTTTTACCTCAGTACAAAGACGCCCGCGCTGACAAGGCAGCTGTCGAGGCCTATATTAAGCTAGGATTTAAAGTAAAAACAAACGATGGTAGTTCAATTGAATGCGGAGGATCTACTCATTGCCTAAGCGGAATTGAACCAAATTCTGAAATAGTTCCTAGAAAAATGATAGAAAATTAAGAATTTTCTTTAAACCCGATCTAATTTATTTGTTCGTTAGGACCAATCGACTTCAGGGGAATGTTCCGCTAACAAGCGAGTCGAGTTAATCGACCCGCATTTTTACCTGTTTATTTCAGCACGAGTTCCATCAATAAATAAACAAAAACAGTCAGTCCAAAACCTCCACTAATAACGCCCTTTACGGTCGTCATAGGTCCCAATTTGCCCTTCATTGCATTGAACTGAAGTGCGGCCCAAACAACCAACAGTATCGACCAATAAATGGCGATATTAGACATATTTATCGATATCGGCAAATGCCCGGCTGCTACCATAAAAAACAACATGGGAATTGAAAACAAAGTGTTAGTTCGCGAGGCTAATAGAGCCCGAGGACCAGCGGCGGCCGCTGCCGGATTTGCCGGTTTACCTTCAGCCACATTTTTTGCATTTTCAATGACGATTTTTTGCGCTGGCCAAATAATAAACCAAACATTGAACCACATTGTAATACCGAATAAAGCCCCCGTCAGAATCTTTACGCCCCAATCCCCTTGAAGGCTGAAACCTACAAGGCTTGCTGTATGAAGCATGCCAAGACCCGTAATAAACGTCCACATGGCTCCCCATCGAAACCACCACAGCGCAATTGGCAAAAGCTTTTGCTGAACTTGAGACTTTCCTCCACCGTCCATTTGAGCCATTGCAGCACCTTGAGTGAAATTGAAATAATACAAATGTCCAATCCACAACATGCCAAAAAAGATATGCAAATATTTTAATAGAAAATGAAGCCCAACATAATTAAATAATGCT
>JAYVPD010000049.1:0-2532 GCA_043757515.1 Pseudobdellovibrionaceae bacterium | reverse complement strand
TTAAAATTTGCATTTTTGGCAATGCTTTAAGCAAATCGACGGAAAGATTCATGTCTTTGAAAGAATAGATACGAGGGATAGAGTTTCGAGTTTTCATAGGAAATTCGTATAACACAAAGCCTGCGTAAGTGTACCTTTGAAACACGGGGACCTACTAAAAATTACATACCAGATCCTATGTGGCGAATGAATGACATCAGCTCAGATAGGACGCCAAGGCAAAGATTTTGGTCGTAAAAGCTGTGTATAACGACCACTATTTTATAAATAGTCGAATAGGCCTGGGTCCCTGAGTTTTGAAGGGGTTGATAACCAGGGGTTTTGGTCGTTTTTGAAGTGCGAAATTTAGGTAGTTTTTTTAACTACCTGCTATAGTTCGGAGTTATTTGATTTGGTAAATCACCTTAAAAACAAATTCACAGCTAAAAGGTGCATTAAACTTTTTAGACAAGATTGTTTGAGTTTCATCTTTTACAGCGCGAATTTACTTTAGCTCAACTCCTACTACGCAGAGATATTCGTTTATGGGCGCCAGTAATTTTGCTTTGCACGAGAACGTTAGCCATGAGTGTGCGATCCTCAGCACTCAACACTTCACATAGGCTATAATAGCCAGAACTAGACACGTTAGTCAGAACCCCTTCAGGCATCACAAAATTCACATGGGTAGGAAGATCTTTCGTGAAGCTAGAACGAGTGTTTCGGGACCTTTCAATCGCAATGCTCTTTACGATACCAGTATCCGTCTGATCCATTTTTTCAACAATTAGTTTGGGAAACATAGACAAGGGACCGGCATGTGCGAAAGATACCGCAAACATGATGAACGAAAGGATCATTTTATTCATATTAAACTCCAAAAAATGTTAAAAATTTGAATGCTCTTTTCTATTTGTGCAATCTTTGCACCAGAGGGATTATATCCACCTGGATCGCCAGGATGAATATATTTCTTGCTTAAGCCAAACTGACCGAATTTGAGGCTTCCTTCGAATGACGATGGACGTGACAGGTGATTTCATAAAAGGTCGCAGTTTCTGATCTTCACCGCATAGATTGGCCAATACTTAAGAGAGCATTGCTACGTGTTTTTAAGAGATTCTTACAAACGAATTCTAGCGAGCCAGAACACCTAAAATCTACTTGACCAAACATTTTCTAAACTTTGTTCCTGGAAATTCACTTTCCACGGCAGCGGTACATTGAGGTGAAAGATTTTTACCTAAGTGGGAATAAATATTTAGAATTCTATAGAACGTTGGGGAATGCGGATCGGTAGATCTACTAGCAAGATTTAGAAAATCATCCTGTAGATTCATGCCTAGGAACGCACAGCCGTTGTCTACGGTAAGGTCTCTTAAAGAATATCCGGACAAGGCGTCAGCCCAATCTTCCTCTGTCCATAACTTATCCTTTGCGAATAATTCAAGATCAGAATTTTTGCGATTGCTCGAGAGATAATTTTCAGAGATACACTCACGAATTGATTCAAAACGCTGAACATTTTCTCCATTTTCTGCTAGTACCTTTAGGGCAAAGCTTGCGGCGTGGCCCAATTCGTGTGCCGCTACAGATAAACCGATATTATAATTTTTTGCGGAGTAAGAACTGAGAATGATATATTTGCCGTTGGCACTATCGCGCACGGGCTCGAAAACCCACGAATTGCATAAGTCGTCACGGAGGGAGTGGTCTCCTTGGGTATCCAGATTGTTCACAAGTTGCTGCATTTCAATCAATGTAAGTCGAGGTTTGGCAACCAAATTTTCGTAGATCTTTAGCTGAGACTCTAAGTTCTCTCTGTAATCATCAAGCGTTGTTGGACCGCCGATATTCATTGTGGATACATATGCAAATACTTTTTCTGCGAGAGGATTTCCGAATAACTCCTCAAGTGAATTTTTTGTACGTCGAAGCGCATCTTCTTTCATTCGTGTAAGACCAATCACTTCTTCTTTTGAAGAGGCGTAATGCAAAGCGCGATTATAGGCCTTGGAGCAGGTCTTGTCCCAAGTCGATTTATCAAAAACTTTGTCCAGATTTTCTATAGCATTGGCTCTATCTGACAATGTGACAGCAAACTTTTCGCTCACGATTTTTTTAAGCAAAATTGACTCTGAATCAGATAAGTTAATTTTATTTGTGCCAACGGAGATATCGCGTTCAAAGCCAGCTGGGAAAATATTGATTTTTTCTCCATACTTCTTTGTCAGTTGTGGCATTTGAGATAAAAGTTTAGTCAGCTGGCCCTCGAATTGTGATTTTAAATTCTGGGGAAGGGACTGTGCTTCGATTCTTATTTTGGACAGCACATGAGGTAAAATTGGCACATCGCTTTTTATTCCAAGTGCTACATGTGGTTCGATATTTAAGTAATTGACCTTGAGATATGCAACATAGAGCGGGCTTATTTTTTTTATTCTCTCAAAAAGATCGACTATCAATTTTGACTGATCACTCTTATCTTGTCGTAAGTGTGGGTTTGCAACAACGCTGTAAAGCCCGTTTTGAATTTGACTCACGGGTTCCAAG
>JAYVPD010000048.1:0-9379 GCA_043757515.1 Pseudobdellovibrionaceae bacterium | reverse complement strand
AACACTAAATCAATGTTCCACCATGAGTTTAAAATCTGTTTTAATTTTTTGATCACGTGAATGTGTTCAAATTCATTCCAGTTAATCATTGACATAGCTACTCCTATTTTAATGAATCCCTTTTGGATTCTCGGCGGAACCTTACGGCTCCTGTAATTTCTTAAGTCACCTATCGTCTAACTATTAAACAAACTTAATAGGGACTTTTAAAAAACGTCCATTCGAATAAAATGGATTAGAATCAGCAATCTCTGGACATTGGTCTAGGATTTCTGGTTAGTTTTTAACAAATCTTTCAGAAGTAAAAAAATTTTGAATACTTTGAGTTTCTGAACGTTGTATTTTTAGTCGGTTTTATTATTCGGTTTTTATGAAACTTGAAGAGCCTCAATTATACTGTTACATTTTTGTGATGTGTAACAATGAAGCGTGTCTTGGGTATTTTCTGTTAGCAGTCATTTGTGGTTTCGGATTGCTCATCTTTCTGGGATTAAAATACAATTCAATTTTTTTAGCTAAAAATTTGCTAATAACAACTGATTCAATCTGGAGCTCCCTTCAGAATCGTCCCTATATTTCTGTATTTTCAAACGCGGACTTGCTTTTTGGTGTGTGGCAAGAGCATCCGACTAAATCTACGTCGGCAGTGCTTACGATAAAAGATCATTTAGAAAATAGTGTTGGCCATGTAGAGTTTCCCATAGGGAAGCGATTCTTTGTAATAACTTTAGGAAACGAATCTTATACCGTTGAATTTCCTATGACGTGGTCTCGGACAGCTATTTTGAAATCAAATTCTACTGGAACAAAAATGGCGTCCTATGCAGCAATTAGTATGTTCGGAAAGCACAAATTTGAAATTCCTGATTTAGGAACCTTACAATCGAATTTTCCTAGTTTAAACTTCCAAGTTGGCTACACCTATTTCCTCCGTGGTGAATTTTTTGGTATTGCTGAAAATGTTTCTAAAACCCGGCGAATTGGAAGGTATTGTCTGTTTCCATCGCGACTTTCCTTAGCCGTTCGAATTTTTATGATGGTTTTGTAGCTTGAACCGACCATCGAAATTCATTTGTTCTATAATTCTATAATTCTGAATTCTGAATCGATTGCCCAAAATGACGACAAGCTTGAAGAATATTCAAAACTCCTAGCCCGCCTGTTACCTCTATTCGATTTCCCGAGGCACCTAAATTGATAGGAATTGCTCTATGGAAACAGTTTCGACTAACGACCCCAATTCTAAATCGGCTCGTCAGGGCACTTCAATTACGGATTATAGCTTGGAGCCCGAGCAGTTGAGTTTTGATCAACTTATCAGTATTGAAGATCAAACGGCAAAGCTAGCGTTGATTTCCTACACTGATTATCACTTAATAAACGCCAAGGAATTTTCCTTCCCTCAGCGCCGATTTTTCATACTATCCGTTATCGTTCATATTATTTTCGCGGGGTACACACTATCTATCATAGTTGAAAAATTAAAAAAACCGGAAGTGATTGAGGTTTCATACGTATCTCCAAAAGTTATGTCAGCAGTTGCGCTAGCGCCAACCCAATCCAGTTTCAATTTGCCAGAACCCCTTACAGCAGAAGAATCGGCGCAAGACGTGGTCAAAGTTAAGCCGGTGGTAACGAGCAAAGCCAAGGCGGCCTCTAGAGCGGCTGATAGATCAATTTCAAAAAGCCGTACAAAGTCGGCTAAGGTTAATTATGCCGAAGTTGCTGCCAAAAGTTCAACAGTAAAAACAAATTCAATAAAAGCGGCAACAACGTCCAAAGCCGAGCCAATGGCCACGGTCAGCGATATTGAAATTCCCGACTTAACAGCTGTCTCTGTTGATGAATCCACTAAACCATCATTGAAAGAAATCGAATCTGATTTTGACAAGATTGATAAAGTTCAAAACGAGAAACTACTAGCAGATTCGAAAACGGATTCTAAAATGTTGGCCGATTCAATGTCCGATTTAGATCATGCCTCTGAAGAAGTCGCTGATGAACACTCCGACATTGAGGATTTGGCTGCCGAGCGATTAAAACATCTTGGTGAGCAAAAATCAGAATTAAAAAAAACTGCTCTAGCTAGAAGCGGACCGGCGGTTCAAAAATCTGCAATAGCTAGCGGTGCAGACTCTGAACGCTTGGGCGAACAAACATCTAAAAATCAAGGAGCCACCGCCGCCGGTGTTGGCTCGCAAAGCGAAGGGATAGTGCGTCGTTTGGAAGATCTGCGCCAGCGCCCGGGCAATCCTCGTCCTGACTATGACGTTAACGATAGAATGAACGGACTTTCAGGTACCATAGTGATCAATGCTTATGTCACTAAAGAAGGTAGCCTCACTTTATTTCGTTTGATTCAATCGACTGGACATAGGAACCTGGATCGAAAAACATTGAGTGCTTTAAAAAACTGGAAATTTTATCCCGGTCAAGAAGGCTGGGTAGAATTGCCATTCAAATGGGATCTTAAGGGTGGCGTTCAGCAAAAGCCTACGTTGTTAAAACGAAGATAGATAAAAAAAATAAACAGCCGCGGCGTCAAAGATTTAACATGTTTGAAGTAAAGTTCGACGAGCATACCAGATCATACCGTCGATTATTAATAATTTTAGGTTTAAAATGATTTCTTCCCTTTCCAATATAAGTTCGTTTTTGACCGTAGTGATTTTTCTATTTTAGTTAGATTCGTTGCTAAATTTGTTTTAAAAAATGAATCCGAGGAAGATTGCAGTCTTAAGGAATGTCGATTGGGTTTCTTTTTGTAGGATTTGGTTACGAATGCTTTCGTTTGAAACTAGTCCACCTAGCAAATATCTTCGGTTCCAGATGTGATCTAGTTCTAAATAGAGACTATTTGACTCTTGGCTGATTGATACGCGTTGTGATGCTTCAGATCTTCGTGTTAGGTAACCGGCCTTTGCAGTTATGTTTTTGAATGCACTGATTTCTATGTGTAAACGTTTTAGATCCATTTTAAACTTTGTACTTCTTTCAACAAGGTCCGTGCCCCCTGATGTGACAAACACATTATAGGTTAATCCCCGCAATGTAATAGCCAGTCTTGGAATTGAAAAATCTTGTTTTTCAAAAATCAAACCGTCGAAAAATCCTGTGTGAACTTGGTGCTGTAAAAACAACTGTACGCTGATGACGGAATAATCAAACCCAAATTCAAAAAGAGTTTTGTCGGTGACTCGCACGTCAGGTGACTTGAAATCTAACTGTGTCCAGTCATAGTTTTGCCCTACCAGCATAAGATTGGGATCAAACATTAAAAATAAATGAAAGTAGCTGGACTTCAAATCGTAAGATAGCTGTGCCTGTGGCTCATCATGAGATCCTCGATAATTGGGAGCAACCCCGGTCACAGTTCTTTGCTGAAAATCAAATGGGCCATCTGACGTTGAGTTAATCAGTGTAGGCAGAAATTGGTTTGTTCTATAGGCTGAAGATCCATAACGGCTTTGTAAATTACCCCAAGTTCCCAAGATTGAAATATTTTTGAAATACTGTGGCTCGCCGTAAAATTGCTGTTCTTGGTTCATGTCTTCGATTTGTTGATAACCCTGACGTAGGCGATCTAGCTCGCGTTTGATAGATAGGGGATCACTCAGCGTCTGCAAAGGATACAAGTCTACAGTCTTTCTAAAACCGCTGGGAAAGTTATCATTGCGCTGACAATCACGAAAAATTTGCGGCATATCAAAGGTTATTGAATTACTGCTGGAGTATTTGAAATCAACAGTATGATCAGTAAATCTCTCGATCGACCAAATTTTATTTTTTTCTAATATCGTTTCGACACCTTCGTAATTTATGATTGATATTTTTTCATGGGTAAAATCAATCGGGAACCCTTTGGTCAAAGAAACAGGAGTGTTTCCAATTCGCGTATAGAACTCATAACCGTTGATGCCTTGAATATTAATTTTTTCTTTTATGGGAATTTGATTCACACTGTAAGAACTCATATAAATAATTTCATAGTTTCTGACAGTTTGAACTTTACCATCTAGAGTAAGCAAAATGACTTCAAATGGTCGCACGTCTATAATAAAGCCCAATTCGCGCTCGCACTCCGTGGTGTGGAGACTGTAAATCGTGATAGCCGAGCTATAAAGCGACCAAAATAGTATAATTAAAAATACGGAAAGATTTTTAGAAAATAAATTCAAGAATCCCTCCCACATTCAATTTTTTAATGTCATCTGAAATACTAACTTGGGAAAAAGTAAATTCGTGTTTTAAGTCATAATTTGTAAGTTGACCTTTGACCGAAAAGTAGCGGCTCAAATTGTATTGAACGAAAAGGTATGAAATTGTATTTTGAGATTGATTTTGATTTAAACGTCCTTGCAACGTTAGTTCCTGGTAGTCGCCGCTAAGCCAGCTTAGGCCGCCGCCCACGCTGAGTTTACTGTCCCAGTCGTATTCAATTTCACTTTTGAAAAGTAGCGAGTTAAAATTAAAATACTCTAGCAGATTTTCACTAGAAGTATCAGCGGCTTCACTGAAGTGTTTGTCGTCGGGTTTGCTGATGCTCTGTTTGTTCTGACTAAACAGAAAAGACACTTTCATATCCTGTGTGATATAGCGCAGTCTAAATACAGGAGTCACCGAACTAGATAAAATTTCACGGAAAAACGTATTTTTGTATTTAATTAAATACAGCGGGTAGTAATTTCCAAAGGAAAAAGAAAACTGCCGCCAATCAAATCCAATCAACGCCATATAATTCAAATTCGATGAAAAGAAACTGCGTTCTTTTATGTTGGGATCGAATGTCAGATAGGTATAAAACTCATTGCCGGCAGGCAATGCTAGTAAGTTACCCAAGAAAGACGCATGAAAGAAGTGATTCTTCACTTCGGATCCAACTAAGAAGGGGTTTTCATAGGATGGAGATAGAAAATTTCGGTCACCGCCCAGTGATGTTTGAGTTTGAACCCTATAAGGTTCACCTGTGGCCCAGCGAACGTAAAAAGGAAAATTATTGAACGGCTGTTCGACCGAAACTTGGCTGACAAATCCCAATCGTGATCGTTTCTGAAATAAAAATGGCCTTTGGTAGTAAAAAGTTCGTTCTTCAAATGTTTTTAACTGGTGAAATCCGTCCTCTAGGGTACTTAAAAAATCTTCGATTTTAATTTTATCAACCAATAGGCGCGAAGGAAATATTCCGTCCGCGCCCCCCGGACCTGAGTGTATACAAAAAACATAGTCTCCCGAGCTGAACACCGTATTTTTAAAGTAAGGAAAACTGATTGATATACTTTTATTAGGGTGATTCACGATCTTGCCCAGCTGGGCAAGATCGATTACGTGGTATTTGCCAGTAATATCAAAAATGAAAACTAGATTTTCTAATTTTTGAATTAAAAAACCCGTCAGAGGTTTTTCTTCAGACTTGATGAAATAAACATCCTTAAGATAGCTATCATTTTGATCAGTGAGAATAATTTCTTTTAAAGGGTTAGTGATGATTTTATAGACAAGTATGCTTTTGATATTCGTTTTTGAAATTGACTTAATTTCTCCATTCAAGTTGATGATTTTGAGTGTTTCCTCATCCACGTCTATGATCAGACCTGTTGATTGGCTGCAATCCTGGTTGTAAACTCGGTAGACCTCAATTCCCCATGAAAGGGGGGCTGTGGTAAATGTAAGTAGTACTACCAGCAATATATATTTTTTCACGAACGCCTATTTATTTTCATAGGGAAAAAAATAATCTGCTTGAATATTCATAATTAAATTTTTAGGCGAAAAGACAAAAAAAGTGCCTTTATCACTTGAGTGCAGAAATGCGAACAGAAATTCAGAAGGCTGCCGCTCTATTTTCTTGATTTCATTAAGTTCTGCAATGCAGATCTGGGAGTGAGGACCAGAGTCTGCAAAATCAATTTTGACGACTTTAGGATCTATAAAATTGAAATAGGGGTCGCTAACGTAAAGAAAATAAAATGATTTCAGAACCATTAAAGAAAATGAATTGATATTTTTTTTGCACATCCGAGACCATTCAACTACGAAATGAAAACCACAAAGTTCAGGTATTGCCGCGCGTGCAGGGATTGAAGGAACATCAATAATGACTAGTTTAGACTCCTTATTGTGCGCAAGGTCCCCGGATCTGCTATACTTTCCAAATTGAATAGTGATCTCTTGATGTGAAAAGCTTGAAAACATTTTTAAAAAATCGTCGCTTGAATACGCCGGGTCCTCAAGCGTTTTATAAAATTTATAAAATGGTTCAAATTTGCTATAATCAGAATTTTGGAACATAGAAAGAAAGAGTAATGAGTTGGTGTCCGTATATTGAACCAAATAAGGTGAGCCCGATGATGTTGCGCTGTTGTCTTCACTAAGGCAAGATTCCGCTCGACCTGGTTCAGCTTTAGAAAGAACAGAGAAATGAGCGTCTTCAAAAATTTTCGAGTTATTGCTTACGTATGTTCCTTCTAAAATATACACCGGCTTATTTGGATCAAGCTGTGTTACCCATTTATAGTTGGGGTAAATTTCAATGAGACCGCTTAAAGTATACTCTTTAACCAAAATGATATCGAGTTCCATTGAATTCATGCAGTAAAAATCTTTTGTTTCACTGTCCTTTGTAGATGGATCTGCCCCTAAATTGTATAATTGTTTCGAAATAAATTTTTTTGTCAATATTAGCTTTTTGTCGGATCCAAACTTAATTGAATAGCCGTTAATGTTTTGGTATTCGCCAGCTCTATCGGTCAAAATTTTTTGAGTCACATCAAGAGGACGTGGAGCTTTGTGATTTTTTTGACAAGCCATATTCAAGACCAATAATAATACAAATGATAGAATTAAGTTATACCGATTTTGCATACAGGATTGATACTAAACCTTCCATTCAATGTCTTGAATAAAATTTGCATTTTTAGTTCTATTGAAATTATTATCGATAATTTGGCCTACGCCGTTCACTCAGAAAATCCTACTCTATCAAAATTTTTTCTCTGCTTATGATTCCCAATCGTAAAGAGCTGAAGAAGACTTAATTGTTCTTGACTAGTTGGGGCAACTCGAAGAAATCAAAACAAAATACATAAGCAGTTTCCTCTTTTGACTTATTAACCACTTTTGAAACTTCGCCGACCGTAGATAAGATAATTTCTTTGATTTTTTTAACGTCATCTTCGCTTAAACTAAAAATAACCGAGTAATGTAGATCGCGATCTGCCTGCTCACTGATTCGTTCAATGGCCTTTAATCTCCAGTTTAGGTGATGACGATAGATGTGTTTTGAGTCTGAGCCCAAATGTATATGCTGTTGACCTGGGCTAAGATGGCCCTTCGTTTCTGTGACGACACCCAAACCAACAAGAAAATCGACTGCCTCCGAAACTTTTGAACTGGCGATATTGAGTGAGTTCGCGAGTTCTTTTTTGCTTTGAAAACCAGGAATCGATGTTAGAACATGAATGGCTGCATATAGAGAGTTGGAGTAAAATTTTTCTTTTTCGGACTCGGTAATTTCTGAACGATCTTTAACTCGCATAGAAAGATTAAGTCGTTTTGCTTTTTGAATATCTATTTGTTTCTCGAGCCTCCTTCGCAAGGACGCGGTTCCCGCGCGTTCTTTCAGAACTTGCAAGAGAAAGAAGTCGGCTTCGTCTTCAGAGTGCCCTAAAAATAAATTCATGTTTTCAGTTTGCTCGAGAGAAATTTCGCATTTTCCGCTTAAAATCTGAGAGATTAGGGTTGTGTGGACCCCCAGTGCGTTGGCCGCTAGTTTTTTTATTCCTAATCGTTGACCATCACCGAGTCGTTTCTTAAGGTAGGTCCGATAACTGTCATAGTCGAATATTGTTTCCAAGATGGCCTCTCGTTTCGCTAAAAGAGCTTTCCAGCGCAATGAACGACGAAATTTAGTAAATTATAAAGTTAGGGTTTAGTAATTTAGTATTTTAATCTAGGCAAGGTATATAATTTTAAGGACCATGTGCATGAAGCGGAGTAAGAAAATATTCGTATTTAACAAGTTCTTAGGAGTAAATTTATGATAACAAAAATGGTTTTACGCAGCTATTTGGCGTTCGCATGCTTATGTATATTTGGGGGTTTATTTTTTTGCACGGTTTCATGTTCTAAGAATAACAGTAGCGATCCGTCGTCAGACCCGAATCTAGTCCAAGTTAAAAGTGAGGGAACTAGCAACGGTGGAGGCGGCAAAGGTGTCGATTGTGAGGGTCAAATTCAAATACTTGATTTGTATGAAGCTCGTTTGATCGGCAGAAAGCTGTCGCCGTCATCAGGATCGTTGGGTCAGAACCTGATCAGTGTCGCCGAGAAGGTAAGAGACTATTTTTCTGAACCTGGCGAAACCAAAGACCAGATTTCACCAGAGCAAATGGATACTGAAGTTGAAAAGATTTTCAATGGAAAAGTGGTATTTCTTCCTAAGGGGCAAAGTCTAGCGCCTACGCAAGATGCAACGATACCGTTGTTGCCCAAAGAATGTCATATTGTTCAGATTGCGGTCTGGGCTGTTGATGGGCACATCTATATTGATCCAACACTTTGGAACCAGTTAGATGGTCAAAATCAAGCGGCATTGGTCTTACATGAAGTTATTTATTATAGTGCCAGACAGTCCGGCGCTATCAATTCTGATGAGGCACGAAAGCTTGTTGCGGATTTCTTTTCGCCCGCGGTTTTGGCGCCAAAATTCGGAGCGGTTATGAACGCCTATCATTATGGATGGTGCGGCGCCGGCGGCGGCGATAGTCGAAGTCCTATTTATGAATTCTTTTTTGCGGATGATTCCCAAAATGCAGCGCCCGGGGTAAAGTTTTATTTCCGAACCTTGAGTGATAGCCTGATGTTGACCCAGACGATGGGATTTGTTGCGAACATTACTGTTCAATCTGTATTTGATGGAACGACTGTGATTATCGGAAGTAAAGCAAATAATCCAAAGAGAAATCAAGACTGGAGTTTTGAAGTTCGATTTAAACCTAGAAGCGATTCAGCGGCCAGTGCAAATAATAGAAATCAACTCGATATCGTGGTTAAATCCTGGGATAAACAGATTCCGACGGCGAAACCTGTCGAGAGTTATGGCTTTTGTCAGTTAGAAACTAGAAAGTAGTGGGTTAATTAAAAAACTTTCAAACGGATTCACGCAGTAAAAAAATCTAGATTAGCAGAGCCGATCTAGATTTTCTAATTTTTAAAATTTCAGTACCAATACAGTCGAATTGACTAGCCGAAAAGTTCTTTGTCTGACTTAGATGTGCCTTGATTTCTTAATTTGGCTTTTCTTTTTACGCCTTTTCTTACTAATTTTTTCTTTCTGATATTTTCTGTTTTTTTTGTTTTTGAAGCCATTGTCCGATCTCCC
>JAYVPD010000047.1:0-2545 GCA_043757515.1 Pseudobdellovibrionaceae bacterium | reverse complement strand
CCTTTTTTAACAGCTTTTTTGATGGTGTCGATTGTGCAATCAAGTAGCATCTCAGCTTGAGCTTTAGACACTTTTGTTTCCATTGCGATCTTTTCGATTAGTTGCGCTTTATTCATATCACACTCCTTATGAATTATTTACGATCACTACATTAGTAATCGTTTGTTATAAAGCAATCAGAATGCATATTTCAACCCAGGTCAATATTTTTTTTTGAAGTAATTATTTTTTTTATACTTCCTGGATGCCTTACCCGTCTTCATTTTCAGGGATATCATCTCCAGGTTCGTCGTCTGCGGACGTATCAAATTCAACATTCTTGACAGGAATTTTATAAGATTCGGACGCCCATTCACCTAAATCGATGAGTTGGCAACGTTCCGAGCAGAAGGGTCTATGCTTGTTTTGCAATGAATATTCGATTTTTTTTCCGCACGCTGGGCAGGAAACAATCAATGGTTGCATACCTAATATATCTAGTGAAACCGATCCGAAGACAATTAATATTTCTGCAATCGACCCGAAGCAAACGTTTTCCCTTCGAAAGATAGCTGGTAATCGAAAGCCGTCTGGTCAAGTTTTCCATTAAAAATTTGAACTTGAATCAAACTGCGATTGGCCGTGGTCCATTGGTCGCCATACGAGCGCGCTTCAAACCCTTTCGAGTCATTAATTATTGAAACTGTCATATCTAAAGGGAGTGGATTTTTTACGACTGTTTGTGCCACGTAAACGGGAAATCCAAACATACCGTAGAAAAAATCAGAAGCAGACGGCAAGGAATACCCATACCAATAATAGCTACTCGTTTTTGGGTACGCAGCAAAAGTCGCTCTTAAGGTCGTTGAGGTTGCTGTTGGAACTTGAATATTAAGTTGGAAATCGCCCTGGGCCCAACTATCACAACTGTAAATGCCACCGCTAGAATGGGCTTGATCACAAGTTCCCATCGCTTTCTTGATAAAATCGGCATAAGCAGCGGAATTTGAAACCGTAAAGTTCTTGTATTTAAAATTATCGCTTACAAAATTGAGACTGCTGACATAGCCATTTTGGTAGCCATTCCATTGTGTTCCGTTTTGATTGTAGCAAAAGCCATTCGAGTAATAGGTTCCTGCTGGGCACCCATTGTTATCCTGGTACGGATTGGTTACCGCTGTATTCGTTGACTTATTTTCACCACACGAAATTAGGATCATTGTAAGTCCCAAAGTCGATAGTGTTAAAACTATATAACGCCACATAATAACCTCTTTCACGTTGTGTCTCAAATGAATGAGGTACAGGAACTATGCCAAAACAAACCGAATAGAAACGATTTAAAATGTCTCAGACTGAGACTGTGACTATTTTTGATATACACGAGCGGGTCAAATAATCTGTAACTTTTGACTGTTTCGATTGTATTACCTCTAAACCCATTAAAAGGAGTTTATATGAATTTAAATAAGTTAATAACCATAGGGGTTATCATCGCAATCACACAGGGCTGCGCTAAAAAAAGTTCTGATTCAGATACAACAAGCGTAAGCGATACCGAAGCCGTTGTTGAATCGGGTGTATCAATAGTATCAGGTTCACTTGATGAACAATCGAATGCTAGCTTTGCTTTCCGGTCTGAAAAAGTTAAGTCGATTTGGCAGACCCTATTAATAGACAAAGCCTACGCTGCTGGCTGCTCAAGAGCTTTTTTGCAAACTTGCACGGCGGGACTACGTGAAATTAGCTATACAAATTGCTCAACTCCCAATTCGTTAAGGCAAATGGATGGGTCTGTAAAACTGACTTATTCAAATGCGTCGTGTTCGATGACGACTGATGGAGATTCAGTTGTTCGCACTTACAGCACAACTATTACTGGCCCTCGTGGCGGCTCTGTCACCAATTCAAGTGATTCGGCTCAAGACTATCGAGCATCGGGAGCTTATGGTGGTGGTTCAAAAGTAACCAAAACCGCAGCAGGATTCAATTTGGATATTCTAGGTAAACACGTAAAAATGCAGAAAAACGGTCGAGAGCTGTTCAACGTATCGGTTAAGTCTTTGACGTCATTGCAAGTAACCGGTGGCTTAACAAGGGCCCTACGTAAAGTTTCGAATGGCCAGCTTGAAATCAACCATAATATCGCTAAATTTACATCAGTGATCACAGCGACAAATTTGCAATGGTCAGCGACCTGCTGCCACCCAACATCGGGAACTTTGAGCATCACTCATAGTGGTTCGAAAACTGGGACAGCGACTGTAACATTCTCTGCAGACGAGTGCGGTGTTGCATCTTTAGAAGAAAATGGACAAACATCAAAAATTGAGTTGAGCTACTGTGAATAATGAACTTAAAAACTGATGAAGATTACGAACTATTACAAAAAGTGGCTAAAGGGGACTCGAAAGCATTCGAGTCCATGTATAAAAAACACAAGCCCGCACTTTTCGGGTTTTGTGTCTACCTAACAGGAGACAGTATGAAAGCTCAAGATATCTTCCAAGATACTTGGATAAAAATAGCTGAAAATGCAAATTCATACCAATCTCGAAATTCATTT
>JAYVPD010000046.1:0-2553 GCA_043757515.1 Pseudobdellovibrionaceae bacterium | reverse complement strand
AAACGAACCCAATACAATATGGCGGGGAAAGGTTTCGTTTACTTTGTAAGCATTATGCAGGAGATTTTTCTTTATCTCGCTTTGAATAGTAAAGGATTCTATCTACTGAATGGCTTTTCTTGGAAATCTTCATTAGCCCTGGTTTTACGTAGTTTGATAGGGTCATTGCTGATATAGTCGGTTTCAGACCAGTCGGCGGTCAGCGGTAGGTCGCCATCTCTTAATTTAATTCTAGGTTTGCCTATGTGAATTTAAAGATCAAAGACCTTACCTGGATTGATAATTCCATTCGGATCAAATACTCGTTTTATGGATTTGAATATTTCAATTTCGTCTTTGGACCTGGAATAATTTAGAAATGGCTTCTTGGTTAATCCAACTCCATGCTCGGCAGAAATACTGCCTTCATATTTTTGGATGCACGCAAATATTTTGTGATCGACTTTTTGGCATTCAATTACAAAAGATTCTTTCGTCATACCGGCAGGCCTTAAAATATTCAAATGCAAATTGCCATCACCGATGTGGCCAAACCAAACCACTGTCCAATCTGGATACGCTTGCAGAATAATTTGATCCAAATCTTTTACAAATGGCGACACCCGAGCCACACGCACGGAAATGTCATTTTTATAAGGTGAAAAGGTAGAAAGTGATTCGCTAATGTCTTCGCGATAGCGCCAAAATGTTTTGGCTTGGGTATCCGATTGGGCGATGACTCCGTCAACAACGAATTCATTTGTGAAGGCGCCTTCTAAAGTTTCATTTAAAAGGTGTTCATCAGACTCGGCACCGTTTAGCTCAATTTCACATGTGATATAAAATGGATAATCGGTTTCAAAAGGAGCGGGAAGGTGCGTTTGATCCAAGACCTTTTTAAGTGCAACATTGGAAAACATCTCAAACGCAGTCAATACAAGTCTTGAGTTGAAATGGCCAAACACCTTCATTACTTTTTCTAGCGATTCACACGCAAGCAATACCACTTGAAGTTTTTTTGACTTTCGAGTCAGTTGGATCGTCGCTTCCGTGATAAATCCAAGTGTTCCTTCGCTGCCAATGAATAAATGGCGCAAATCATAACCGGTTGCATTTTTAACAAGGCTTTTATTTAATTCTAGAGTTTGCCCAGAACCCGTGACAACCTTCAGCGAGGTAACCCAATTTCGAGTCAATCCGTAACGTAATACTTTAATTCCACCAGCGTTGGTCGCAATGTTTCCGCCAATATGTGAAGATCCCCGGGCCGCAAAATCTACGGGATAAAACAAATCGTGTTTTTCAGCCCATTGCTGAATTTCTTCAGTTATAACACCCGGGTCACAAACAATCGTATTTTCCAATGGGTCAAAGTTTTTAATTTTATTAAATTTATCAAAATTCACGACTACTTCATTTTTTAAGGCACAGGCGCCGCCAGACAATCCCGTTCGGCCCCCAGAGGGCACCAAAGCTGTCTTTGTTTCGTTAGCCCATCGGACAATTTCCACGACGTCTTCGTGGCAAATTGGGAACACTACGGCCGAACATTTAATATCAAAATAAGTGGTCCAATCCTTTCCATATTTAAGTAATTCTTTTGGATCCGTTACTATTTGATTGGAAGCTAGTTTTAAATTTTTAAATGGCATATGAAATTGTATCAAAAAAAAGGAAAAAATCTAATTTTTAAAATCGTTTAACAATCGATTTATTGTTTAAGGTCCTGATATTAAAAAACAAATACAACGGGCACAGGCCCCAGGCCGAGGTCGCTATAAAATAGAATCCCAGGTACATCCACGTTGGACCACCGGCCACGGCATAAGTCACCAATAGGACACCGAGAGCAAAACGAATAGTGCGATCCCACTTGGCTATATTACATTTCACCGGCGCCGCCAGTGGGTATTACACTTCACAGGTACCGCGAGTGGGTGTGACATTTCATTATTTTACGAGGTCTTTGAGTTCGCCGGATTGGTACATTTCCATCATGATGTCAGAACCACCAACTAATTTTTTGTTGATATAGAGCTGTGGGATGGTTGGCCAGTTGCCAAATGCCTTGATTCCGTTTCTGATTTCTTCATCTTCTAACACATTCACGTCTTTAAAGTTAACTCCCAGGTCTTGCAAAATCGAGCAAGCACGTGCCGAAAACCCGCACTGTGGAAAACTTTGATTTCCCTTCATAAAAAGTACTACTGAATTTTGATCCAATAACTCTTGTATTCGTTCGTTAATATTTGCCATTTCGTTGTCCTTTTGCGCATAAAGCACCCTAATAAGTATTACTATATACCTTTTGTCTTCAAAGAAAAAGCGTGAACTTCGCCCGATTTCAGCTCGGCAGCGAAGACGCCCATAACATGCTGATGCTGCTCTATGCGGCTTAAACCCTTAAAAACCGGGGATTCTAATACGACATTAAAATGCACATTATCATCGGAAATTACCTCTACATGTGAGTCTGGGTAACTTTTTTTAAGTCTTTCTAACATTTCATTTGCAGTCATCCTTTGGAATTAGCACAATACAGATTTTATAGGCAAGCTCAAATCAAAGCAGGCC
>JAYVPD010000045.1:0-9465 GCA_043757515.1 Pseudobdellovibrionaceae bacterium | reverse complement strand
CGAACAAAAATGCGGAAAAAATGTTTCCCAAACTATTGAATTGACAGCTTTTTGGTGGAGACTACACGATGAATTTTAAAAAAAGAATCGCCAGCATTTTTACCCTGCTTTTAATAACTGGCTTAATGCAAAATGGCGCGCGCGCCGAAACTGTCAAAGAACTCAGCATTGGAACTAATACAGAATATGAAACTCTAAACCCCATTATTGCATCTATTGGGGCCTCGAAATATATGCTCTATCTATCCAGTCGTTTGTTCGTCTATATGAACGAAAAAAATGAATGGCAGCCTGGCATTGTAAAAAAAATTCCAAATCTAAAAGACAAATCGTTAAAAATCATAGCAGAAAATGGTAAAAAGAAACTTCTAGCGACCTGGGAATTTGTTGATAATTTAAAATGGGGTGATGGAACACCGATCACGTGCAAAGACGCCAAATTCACTTGGGAAGTGGGATTGAGTCCCAATACGTCGTTGCCAGTGAAAGATGGCTACGAAAACATTGAATCAGTAGAATGGGATGCTAAAACTCCGACAAAGTGTATTTATAAATACAAAATTGCAAAATGGGATTTTTACATAGACAGCCACACGCTGCTGTTACCCGAACATCTTGAGGGTCCTATTTTTCAAAAATGGGGTAAAGAAAAAGAAGGTTATGATCACAACACTCTTTATCAAAAAGATCCAACAGTAAAAGGTCTATGGAATGGCCCCTATTTGATTTCAGAAGTAAAACTGGGATCACATGTTATTTTTACTCCTAACCCTTTTTTCTTTGGGGAAAAACCAAAAATTCAAAAAATAATAATTCGAATCATTCCCAATACCGGTACCTTAGAAGCCAATTTGAGATCTAAAAATATAAATAAAATTGCGCGTATTGGAATGTCCTTTGATCAGGGTTTGGCTTTTGATAAAAAGATTAAAGAAGAAAACTTGCCCTACATAGTCGAATTTAAAGAAGGCATTACTTACGCACATATTGATATTAATTTAAATCATCCCATTCTAAGCGATTTGAAAGTCAGACAGGCGCTTTCTTATGCAATAAACAAAGAGGATATAAATAAATCTATATTTGATGGTAAGGTCACAGTGGCTCATTCAATGACCTCTCCACTGGATTCGCTTTACAACGATGATCCCAAATTTATGAAAAAATATAAATCAGATAAAAAGCTAGCACGGAAACTTTTGGACGAAGCCGGCTGGAAATTGGAACCGGATGGCTTTCGATACAAGAACAAGCAAAAAATGACCTTTCGTTTAGTCGGTGCCGCCGGGATTAAGCAAATTGAAACGCTTCAGGCGATCATTCAAGCGCAATGGAAAGACGTGGGGATTGATCTGCAGATTAAATCAGATCCACCAAGGCTCTTATTTTCAGAAACTCTTAGAAAACGAAATTTCGACATGGCTGTGTTTTCCTGGAGCAGCTATCCCGGCATGGGTTCCGATTCGACATTAAACTCCAAAAACATTCCGACCGAAAAAAATTCGTGGACTGGGCAAAATTACTCGGGGTATTCGACAACCAAAGTTGATAAACTGACTGATGAATATCAATATGAATTTAACGTCAAAAAGCGAAAGAAAATTAACGATGAAATCACCAAAGAATACACAGAAGTGATTCCGGTTATTCCATTGTATTTTCGCCCAGAGCTAGCGGTTATTCCCAAGAATTTAAAAGATTTTAAAATGTACGGGCACTATTTTTACGAAACCCTGCAAGCGGAACATTGGGATTTAGAATAGATTTTATTAATAAATTAAGGAGTTCAGATGTCTAAAAAAATTAGAGTTGGTATAAACGGTTTTGGTCGCATTGGTCGCGTTCTTTTTCGCGCCGGCTTTGAAAAGTTAGATATTGTGGCGGTTAATTCGCTCGATAGCGTGGATGGATCGGCTCATTTGCTTGATTATGATTCGACCCATGGTCGTATCAGCGCTAAAGTCGAATACGATGCTAAAAACTTGATCGTAAATGGTAAAAAAATAAGCTACTTTGCTAGCAAAAATCCATTGGAAATCCCGTGGAAAGACGCTGGTGTGGACGTGGTTTTGGAATGCACGGGAGTAATGAAAAATGCGGATGACTATCAAAAGCACATCACCGCAGGCGCAAAAAAGGTTTTAATCTCGGCGCCGGCTGACGGTGTGGATTTGACTGTAGTGATGGGTGTAAATCACGATCAGTACGATGCAAAAAAACATACATTTATTTCCAATGCCTCGTGCACGACAAATTGTCTGGCTCCACTTGTAAAAGTCCTTCATGAAAATTTTGGTGTTGATTACGGAATGATGACCACAATCCATTCCTACACAAACGATCAGAGAATTTTAGATACGAATCACAAAGACTTAAGACGCGCGCGTTCGGCGGCGTTAAGCATGATTCCAACATCAACAGGCGCAGCTAAAGCAGTGGGATTAGTATTGCCAGAATTGAAAGGCAAAATCGACGGTATGTCGGTTAGGGTTCCTACTCCTAATGTCAGCCTTGTGGATTTTACTTTTAATTCCAAAAAAGACATGTCGGTAGCATCTATTAATGAAGCATTAAAAACGGCTGCCAATGGCGCACTTAAAGGCATATTGGCTTGTGAGCCTAAGGAATTAGTGTCTGTAGATTTCAATGGGAACACGCATTCTTCTATTGTGGATTTGAAAACGACAATGGTAATTAACCCGCGTATGGGTAAGGTTCTATCTTGGTATGACAATGAAACTGGGTTTTCACATCGTATGATTGATTTTGTACAGTTGATGGCCGAGAAAGGATTATAGAGTGGCAGATCTTAAGTCAGGGTTACGCGGTATAAAAAATGTTCGCGAATTTGAAGTCGAAAACAAAGTTGTGTTTTTACGACTTGATTTGAACGTGCCGATGGAAAAGGGCAAAATTACTGACTACACACGGATAGATTCCACTCTGCCGACCATTAAGTATCTTTTAGAAAAAAACGCCAAACTAGTTTTGGCTTCGCATTTGGGCCGACCAAAAACGTCCAAAGACAAAGAGTTTTCTTTAGAACCAGTTGCTAAGGCCCTAACCGAGCGCCTTCATAAAGAAGTACTTTTGATTGAAGACCCTAATGCCAAGGCAGTTAAACAGCTTTTGCACACTTTGGGCAAAGATCAGATTATTCTGCTTGAAAATGTTCGTTTTGAAGCCGGCGAAACCGAGGATTCAGAAGAGTTTGCTCACAGACTCGCTTCCTATACAGACATCTATATAAATGATGCATTTGGGGCGTCCCATCGTGCGCATGCAACGATTCACGCATTGCCTGCATTGATACCTCTGCGAGGAGTTGGATTTCTAATAGAAAAAGAAATTCAAATGTTAGATACCTTGCTTGAAAATCCAAAACGCCCCTATGTAGCGATTTTGGGAGGCGCCAAAGTATCGGATAAAATCGGTGTCATTGAAAAACTAATGGATGTGGTAGATGCGTTTATCATAGGCGGCGCCATGGCCTACACGTTTATCAAAGCACAAGGTCATTTTGTAGGAAAGTCTCGTGTAGAAGATGATAAAGTTAAATACGCTAAAGAACTTCTTCAGCGCATTGAAGCCCGCAATAAAACTGTTTTATTACCAGTAGATCACTTGGTGTCTTCAAGCATTTCAGATGTCGCCGGAGCAACAGTTAAAAAATCATTTGGCGATACTGATATGGGTTTAGATGTCGGCCCTGAATCGTTGAAACAATTCGGAGCGTTGATCAAAGAAGCCGGCACCATATTTTGGAATGGCCCAATGGGTGTTTTTGAAACACCCGAATTTTCAAAAGGCACCTTTGGTCTAGCTAAACTAATTGCAGAAAGTAGCGGCGTTAAAATTATTGGCGGCGGCGACAGCGCGGCCGCAGTCGAACAAAGTGGCTTTGCGGACAAAATGACTCATATATCAACCGGCGGTGGCGCGAGTCTTGAATATTTGCAAGGTGATAAACTTCCAGGCTTGGAAGTTTTACGTTTTAAAGTGCGCCAATAAATTAGGATTCTTGAATGAAAAAAATCATTGTAGCAGCCAATTGGAAATTAAATAAATCCCCTGCGGAAACCCGCCAGTTTTTTCAGTTATTCTTGGAATTGATGAAAAAATACTCCGCGGCGTCAGCAAGCCTGGGCACCTCGCTAGAGGTAGTTTTTTTTCCGTCTGCAATTTCAATCGAAGCCACCAGCCAAAGTTTAAAGAGCTCGGGCATTGATTTTGGTGTGCAAAATATTTATTTCGAATCTCAAGGGGCTTTTACAGGCGAAAATTCAGCTAAAGTTGTAAAAGAATTAAACGGCCGATCTATATTGGTAGGCCATTCAGAACGTCGGCAGTATTTTAACGAAACAAACCAGTTTTTAAATAGAAAAATTCAGCACGTGTTAGTCTCTGAATTGTCGCCGATGTATTGCATTGGCGAAACGTTAGACGAGCGGGAAAAGGGAAAGACAGAATCGATTTTGTTGGCCCAGTTGACTGAAGGCCTAAAAGGCATCGAAGCGTCAAAAGCCAAAGAACTTGTGATTGCGTATGAACCCGTATGGGCGATCGGAACTGGAAAAGTGGCAACTCCAGATCAGGTAAAGGAAACTCACGCGTTTGTTCAAAAAACATTAGTAGCTTTAGGATTTCCCAATACCCCCATATTATACGGTGGTTCCGTTAAGGCAAACAATGCCACAGAATTAATTAAGCTACCTTTTGTAAGCGGATTTTTGGTCGGCGGAGCTTCATTAGAACCGCAGGCCTTTTCAGAACTTATTGATAATAGCCTCAAAGGAATTTAGGTTTTTTCGATTTTGGTTATCGGTGACGGGCGACGCATCGGAGGCAGTGACTGTTCGATTTTTAGTTTGCTGGGCGAACGAGCCTTTTGCATTGTTGCCTCGAATTGAGGTCCCTTTTTTCCTAATCGCAAACGATTGCCTTTAATTAAAAATCCACTGTATACTTGCGGTGTGCGCAATACAGCTTAGGTCACGTTTACTTTAGTAGGTGTCTATGGTGAAAATTTTTGGATCTGTCATTTCAGTTGTCATGGTAATCTCTTTTTCTAATGCTTCTGCAGATGTTAAATTTAACGTCGAGTCTAGTCATAAACTTCTACAATCCTATGGATTGTTTTTTGATCCTAAAATCAGCCTGATTCTTCGGGGTGACAGCAGAGAAGTGGCAGAGTTTGGCGGATCGGGATCTATTCTTGAAACTGATTCTTGGGGCTACAAGGCACAGCTTATTATTCACGCCTCGGCGACATCAAATTATCATTACTTGGGAGACGAAAGCACCATTCATGTTGAAACAACAGATGCCCGTGTCGGATTGTCGTGGGATGTTTTTTTAGATGATTCACGACGATTGGCACTTATTTGGACACATCAATCAGGACATGTTTCAGATAATATTGAAGATCCAGGTCTGATAGGCCCAGATCTTGGAAATGAAATTTTTGACTTCAGGTATATTTATGATATCGGACGAAAAATCAGAATGGGTGCCGGCTTCAGGCCTGCCGCAATCAGCACTCCTCGGATGAGATTCTTAGGTGCTCACGAATTTTTTGAATGGTATCCGGACGAAGTCCCGATGGATCCGCATAAATTTACTCCTTTTGTCGCTCTTGGAATAGAACAATATGGGCTTGACCGCATAGCCTTACACGGACATCTGCAGTTAGGATATGTAGCTGGTGCGCACTTGGGAAATCTTTCGCCACAATCGACGCGGATTGTGCTTGGATATTATAATGGCGCCGACATCCGGATGAAGTACTTTCAATTCAGAAATACTCGAAATGAGTTTGGATATTTTGGTTTAATCCTCGAGCTATAATTTCGCAGCTAATTGGGGTTTTTGTGGCGGTTTTTAATGCATTCTAATATAGAAACTTTATCTACCATGTTTGACGATTTATTTTTCACCTCTTGATCCGTAAAGGCCACATTTTCTACTCGAAGTTTTATTGCAAGATCAGTTTGCACAATCCCTTTTAGAGTTTCCGTCCAGATACTCTTTGAACCCAACATTTTTCCTAAACCCCAATCAGCCAGAATATAGTCATATTCTACAAAGGCAACTTCACCAGGTGTAAGTTCTTGCAGTTCAATCATTCCGTCATAGTGAATCAGTGTATTGCTTGATTTTAATTGATACCTGAATAGAACTTGTTTTTCTAGTTTTTGGATAGTGTAAATCATAGTGGTTTTTATATTTTCGATGAATGGAAGAGGCACCAGTTGTTCAGATGAAACTAAAAACTCACTTTTTTTATCTTGCGGTTGTACGATATTCTTTACTAAACCTTGAAACCACTTAGGATACTTAGCGAATGATTCAAGAGTCTCAGTGACGCTGCTTAACGGGGCCTTCACAAGCATAAATTGCCCCAATCCGATATAATTTTTTTCTTCTGCGTTTTCTAAACAGATAAGATCCATTAATTTTGTGTCCAATTCATGTTGTTTTGAAAATTCCATTTTTATTTTACCGACGTTATTTTGTGTAGATTCGCTATAGGGGCTCTTTTCGCCGCCAAGAGGATTTAAATTCCAAGCATGGGTTAGGCTAGCGATCAATGTAAAAAATATTGTAACTATAAATCTCATGATATCTTCTTAATCTCGTCCTGAGAACTCGACGGAGGAACAAGGCGGAGGGGGTTATACTTGCTAGAGAAATAATTAGGGATGTCCAAAAGATTTTCAGGCCCTTGCTCGAACGGTTCTTGGGATACATTTCTTAAGTTATATAGATATGAAATTGAATATCCCAAAAACAAGGCGAAGCCGTGATCGAAACCTATGAGTTCTTGGTTAACTATAGAAAATATGCTGGTACTTGCGACAGCTATAATTCCTGTGAACCACTTGGCCTTTTTGTGCATAAAGTACATTAATCCGCCAAGACTTCCAAAAACACCTAAAGAAGCTCCAACGTCTACATAAGAAAAAGTTGACGAAGACAGGCTAGGATAAAACTCTCGCAGAAGTGGCAACAATACCAAACCGTTGGGGATATTGGCTTGCATTCCAATTAAAAAAGTAAGGGCGGCTGTTGCAGATCCAGCAACGGCTTCTAGCGAGGCTGTAAATAGGAGTATTCCGATCATATTTAGTGTTAGGTGTGAAAAGTTAAAATGTAAAAAATTTGAGGTAATCAGAATGAACCACTTATTATGAAAAAAATTTTCATAGGAAAAGCCAAATTCTTTCAGCTTCGTGGTATTAATTCCTGTATCGAAATTTCCGGTAAAAAGAAAAGTATAAATATTTAGAAACAACATAAGCAAAGTGAATTTAAATCGTGCAAGCAAAGTTTCAAGACGCAAATTAGTAATCTTTGGAAGGACTATGAATTCAGAGTTTAAAATCCATTTTAGCGGTTTGGGCAGATCTATTCCATGGTGCCATTGATTTAGTTTAAACTGAATGAAACCCAATAGGTTAAATTCCGAAATTAATTGAGACAAAATCCATACCTGATCTAATTTTAACCAACGACTGGAAAGAGCTACATAAGCAAATTCTTCGTGAGTGGGTTCAAATTTTTTCTTAAAACTGTAGAGGTCTTTAAAATGAACTGGAAATTTTTGATACTCATAAACAAACTTTAAAAGACTATTTAACTTGGGATGATCTTTATTAATCACAGGGTCATCCAGACCGGCAAGAGGTGATATCCCAAGACTGGCCATTTCATACCCTTGATTTTTTAGACGCTCTAAAGCGTGAACTATAAGCGCATCGGCGACGCCACTTACACTAGATACTGTTCTGATTAAGTCTTGCAAAAAATAACCATTCTTGGCGTATATAGGCGACGCAATAAGAAATGCGTCCAATCGTCCGGCTTGCCGGGCAACAAAAAACTTTTTATCGATTGAACCCGCTGCGGGATTTACTTCAGTAAGGCTTTTAAATCGCTCTGACCCGCGAGAAAGAAACCAAGATTGCAAAATTTCGTTCATTTCGTCAATCATATTTTTTTCATGCAACTGCTGCAGTGAAAGTTCCTCGAATACGACTCCCCTTTTTTTAACTTGCCGAAGGGCAGACTTCAATTTTGAGGAAAGCGCTTCACTATTCCATTTTTTTAAATCAAATTGTGGCTCTTTTCCTATAGCGACAACTTTGTAGGATAGGGTTTTTGCGGCGTCCGCAAAAGATTGCCCAATTGCAAAAAGTATTGTGTCTTTGTTGTAGTCGTTTCCGAATTTAGTTAGGCGCCGAAGAACTTCTTCGCGATTTTTGGGGTCGCAGAGCGGGTCAGAAAAAATGATGTTAAATCGTCGAAAAGCTTCGAATCCAAAAATTTCATCTTGGAATTTGCCGTTTGCTTTCCCATTGACACGAGAATGCTTAAAACTATCGTATAAGTGAAATATACTGTTGGTATTGAAGCCATATTTTTTTAAACTAGAAAATATATCGTTATAAGTTAAGTGAGCATCCCGCTCGCGTCGACGTCTGAACCTTGTTGGCTTATACCCTGACCGTCCTAACCAATAAGCTGCACATACAAAAAACAGTGCCGCAATCAAAAGTTTTAACCAGTCGAAAAAAGTAATTTCAGACATACCTAAAGTTTTTCGGTCAAATTTCCGATTAACTGAATGGATGCCAACTATATTTAATTCAACGCTAAAAAATAAGCGTATTTTATTCGTGGAACCCAATGACGGTGCTCGTTTAGCGCTTAAAGAGCGATTTGAAAAACTAGGCGTCACTGTCTATACGGTGGGCCAAGTTGAGAAATTAAAGTCTTTAGTTGAGGGCGTCGTTGCAAGCGATCAGTTGTTTGATATCGTTGTCGCCGAGGTGGCATTGCCAGGTACTTTTGGATTTTATGTCATTAAAGTAATCAACGAAGCCTTGAAAGGTCGTCGAGTCCCGATATTCGTAATGTCTTCAAAATTAAGTTCGACGGCGCTAGATCAATTGGTGCAATGGCGTGTCTTAGGCTACATCCGTAAGCCATTTAAGCTAGGTGATTTGGAAAATTTTATTGTGGATCGTTATATTTTCTTTGCGAACAAGATTTTAGAGTATCAAGAGTACAACCAACGACATCAAGCTGTCGACGCTGAACTCAATAAAAAAATGTCATAAGTTGTCCCGACCGGATGGCCTGATTCTTACGGAAGTAAAGCAGTCAATTTCATATAATTCATGATCTTTTCACTTAGCCAGTTTAACGCGACGCGCGATAGCCGATTCTTGCCTCCATCGCAAAAACTAAATTATCAATCTGAGATAGATTTGAAAATCCCAAGTCAATTCAATATCTAAGCTCCGGTAAAATTTCAGACAGTTGTCGCTCTTTAATGAGAACGTGGATTCCTCTTTGCACTTAACTAGACTAAGATTGAGGTGTGTGTGCGACAGACTCCTCATAAAGTGAGGAATCTATGAACGTGAGAATACATTTTAGACGCTGTCATCATTGTTATGA
>JAYVPD010000044.1:0-2589 GCA_043757515.1 Pseudobdellovibrionaceae bacterium | reverse complement strand
CGGTTCGTTAAAAATATTTGTGGGCTAGTTCATGAACTTCAAGTTTTCCAAGTTTATGATATAACATGATTTTAAGAACTTCTGCGGTCTTAAATCCGTAGGATTTTCTGATGACCACCTTTGCTTTGTTGTTTTGACCTTCAACAGCACCCAAAGATAGTTGTCCTTTTGCTTCAAAAAAATTCAATAAAAGTGATTTATGTTTTCGAATTGTCTTTGCAACTTTTTTCATCGGCTCAAGTTTTGAGCGCATCACTTGAGTACACCACTGATCTAAAAACTTTCCGGCCCAGGTTGCTGACGTATATTCCCAAAAGTTTTGAAAATCCTCTTTTAAAAGATAAGCCCGGATTGTTTTTAAATTACAAGCCAGCAAATCCTTCAGCTTCACTTTTTGATTATCCGTCAAATTTTCTGGATTCTTTAAAAAACACCACCGGCTATGTTTTAAAATAACGTCCTTGCCTTTAGCTTTAAGTGACCTTGTTTCTTGCGCACGAACATCGTCAATGGCTTCGCCAAGTTTTTGGGCGACATGGAACCTGTCCAAAATATTTAATGCATTTGTTGCTTTTTCAGCAATCAATTTTAAATACGGCTTCCACATGTCGCTGCAAATAAATTTTAATTGCTGGCTTCGTTCGTCACCAAACCAATCGAAAAAACCTCTAATCGTAGATTCCTTGCGATCTTCGCCGCACCAGATAAGGCGTTTGCAGTGATTGTCGATTTGATAAACCATTGTTAAAAAGGATTTCTTAGCCCAGTAGATTTCATCGACACCCAGAGCTGTAATGTTTTTTAAATCAATTCTTTCCCGACCCCATTTGACAGCCATCGCTACGCCACTAAAAACATGGTGCCACGATGTTTTAAATTGCCGAGCCACTTCTTGAACGCTTAACAGTTTTGCCCATTCACTTAAAAACCAGGCGTAACCAATCGTAATTGGACTTTTTCCCGATGACCACGGGACTTGTTCAACTACTACACCACATTTTTTGCACCAGACTCGGCGCATGCAATACTTCAAAATTACCGCTAAGCCCCAAAGCGGAACATGTATAAACTCACGCAGGGATTGCTTATCGTAGCCTGAACATCGCTTTCCACAGCCAGAACACTTCGCTAAACTGCGTTTACGCGGCTCGACAGTAACTTCTATCCGTCCATTCCGTAGCCGCACATCGCGATAAACAAAATCTTCGTGCTTTTCTTTAAAATTTAAAATAGTTTTCAACCTAAGTTGCATCTTGATGGCTTTCTTTGAAGAGAGTTTCTAATCAAAAAAATCATCAACTAAATAACCTCAAGGTGCATCTGCTTTTTAAAAATTATGGCCACGATGGCCATAATTCAGCGTTCTCATGGATGAATTATGCGAACTAATCACTGCTGATTTTATGTCGAAATCTTAAGAAATTACCCACTAATTATTCAAACGAACCAGTTTTTCATTAGATTCATTATCTGTTAAGTTACGAGCTTCGCGATCGGCCATATAATAAATGTGGTGCAAAATCCCAGCTTTGCTTGCTGCCTTTAGAACCGCTTCATATTTTTTTCGATTTTCGTGATTCATTGCAGATTCGGTAATCATTTGCAAATCGACAAGATCTAAACCTTCCCTTTCGCAATACTCGCGAATTTCCTTTTCTTGAATATCGAAAGAAGAATTGCCGTCTTGCCGGTGACTACTTTTTCGTAAAATACCGATGGCTTTGTTATTTTTCCATTCCATAAATCCTCTTATCATTTTTTCTTAGTTGGGGATATTGAATTCGAGTTCGATAAATCCTGTTGGGTGCCTAGATCCATTTGCCACCCCTCAAGAATCAACATTGCCTCTGCAATCTTTTGAATATCGTCCTTAGTAAGTAGGTTTGGCTTTCGAGAAATTACTTTGTCAGTCGTTTTATGATCGGATGACGTATGAGTATGAGAACTCGCTACTGATCTATTGTAGCGTTTTTTACGCTCAATACATCGACAGCTTTTACAGGTGCCGTCTGAGGTTTTATGCTTCTGATAAAAAGACTCAAACGGCTTTGCAACCATGCATACACAGCAAATCTTTGCGCTCGCCTGCTCCAACTTTAGCTCATCTTGTTTATCGTCGGAAGGCAATTGGTCTAAATCGCCGACGTTACTTTCTGTTTTCATGTACTATAATACCACAAGAAATACTTACTTTAAAACGCCGTGAATTTTCAGAAATTTTTCGACGACGCCGCGCTGGCCGCCGATAAGATGGCCGCTAACTTGAACTTTGGCGCAGATCGACCCAAGAATTTTAACATCCTTTTCGTTCCATTTATTTTTCAA
Source organism: Pseudobdellovibrionaceae bacterium (assembly GCA_043757515.1). Classification (GTDB taxonomy): domain Bacteria; phylum Bdellovibrionota; class Bdellovibrionia; order Bdellovibrionales; family Bdellovibrionaceae; genus UBA2316. Next base: position 264 of record JAYVPD010000044.1, on the reverse strand, counting down.
GTTTAAAGCAAGCTCGACCAATTGAACGTCAGAGAGGTTCGTAATGGATAATTGACCCTCGCTTTGAATGATGGTTCTGGGTTCAATTAAAGGATTGATTTCATCATAGTTTGCAATGATGCCTGTGATTTTTGCATGTACGTCTTCAAGATTTTGATCGAACAATGTTAGTACCTGGCCATCAAATTGGACCAATGAAGATTTTTTATAACTACCTTTTCGAACAATTCTTAAAAAATTTGATTTACGACAATATGCCCAAAA
>JAYVPD010000043.1:0-2590 GCA_043757515.1 Pseudobdellovibrionaceae bacterium | reverse complement strand
AGTAGTAAAAATTGAAGACAGCCACTCGGGTTTAAAAATCACTATAAATAAAAATGGTGAGACTCAAACGATTTTAGGAAAAAAAGTAATTTGTACGATTCCTTTCTCGGTTTTGCGAACTATCGATGGTGTATCGACGCTAAAGATAAATCCACTAAAGAAAAAATGTATACAAGAACTAGGATATGCTACCTGCGGTAAAGTGATGATTGGATACAGATCAAAAATATGGCGACTTGGCTTGGCCAAAGGAACAACAATGGTTCCAAAATCAAATGGAATGGTTTACACGGATTTAAACGTGCAAAACCTATGGGAAACAAGCCGAACTCAAGTTGGTTCAAGCGGGATTCTTACTAGTTTCACCGGAGGTAAATTGGGCTCTTTGATCGGCCCGGCCAGTCGAGACCGTGCAATAGATAACATAGAAGAAATATTTCCAGGTACCAAATTGGATTTCGATGGTCATTCGGCTGTTATGAATTGGACTACTATGCCGTATAACTTGGGTGCGTTTGCAACGCCAAAACCGGGCCAGGTGATAGAGTTTTCTGAAATTAATTGGACTCCAGAACTATCAGGAAAATTAATTTTTGCAGGAGAACATATTGCAGATAAATTTCAAGGATTCATGAATGGCGCCTGCCGGTCGGGAAATCGGGCCGCTGAACTAGTTTTACAAGCGCGTAACGGCGCTCACTCTGAATTGCAGGGATATTTATAATACAAATTTACATTCCTTGTTGTTAACGACGTAATCCACTTTCGATCCTAATACTTTTGACTCCGGAGTCTAAAGCCGTTTCGTTGGATTCAGATAGTTCAGAAACACGCTGTGGTTGTAAATCCATCGCAAAATTCTGAACGGAAAGAAGTGAAATTGCTTCGATTTTTAATTTTGCTAGATAACTGTTTTTCATAAATTCTCCGAATAGTTACGATAGCAAAAAAATGACAAAGTTTTTGAACCTTGAAAGGCTCAACCTCCGATTAAAAATAGATACTTTCCTAGGGCTATTGGACGACTGACAAATTTGAAGCCACAATAGAATTCTAAGAGAGGCTAAAACCAATTTTTATGAGCCTGAAAAATTACTTGAATTTTAATGTAGCGAGGTCAATTTGAAAGGCATTTTCAAAAAGTACATTTGCTGACTGGGACAAAACGGATTCATATCGAGAATTAGATACAATGTCGCCGTCCCGGATAGGGCCCACATATCTTATTTCTGCTATTATCAATTTTCCGTCGGGGACTTCGACCTGGCTTTGATTTGTTTTTGAATTGTAAGGACTGATGACACCTTCACGAGTGATCCAAGGCTTGGGATGATGGTAAGGCTCTATTTTGAAGTCAGGACGATCCCCAGGGTTTTGTTGTCTGCTTAAACTCGCTCCTAGTTTTCTAAAAAACTTTGCGTCGAGTTTAGAACCTTTTGAATAAAAGCCTTCGCACGAAAGTCCTAAAGAGAGACTAGATACAAATGCGATAAGAATGGCGGTTGCGTAAGGTCCGATCAATCTCATAAAATTCTCCCGTCTTTTAATGTAGAATAAAATTAAGTTATCAGGTTTTTGAAATTTTTTCATGTGTAGAGATTTGGACAGAGTGACAATATTTGCTTACCAAAGTTCTTTAATGCAAGTAAGCCCATGGGCGACCGTTTTAAAATTTCTAGTGTCCCGCGATGTATTCTGATTCCCTTTTTTTTTCAAGATCGGATTTGTAATTTTAGGTTCCGCAAAGGCAAACTGAGGTAACAAGGAAAGGAAATTGAAAAAGTAAAGCAATCCAAATGAATGCTCCTTTTATGTTTATATTGAGGTGATAATATTAATACTTGCTTCAGGGGTACTCAGTCAGAGTTTTTTTGAATTTCAGAATAGCACTTAACTGATCTTAACTACTTGGATATTTGGCGGATTAAAGTAAGGTCACATAGGCTGATAGTTGCGAGCAACCTGACGGCATTTTGTTTAGTATTTTGCCGATATTCTGCCAGTATTATTCTCGCAGTGTGATGCCCTTTGTAAGGTAACCAAACCGAGTTTCCCATTGACGGGCTAAAAATCTTCGATCAGGCGCCAATGAATCTGGGTAGTCGGATTACGCCACTGGAATTAATCCATATCAAGCCGCCTTATTTCCTATTCTGAAAAAAATTTCGCCGAATGATTTTTATTTTTTGTCATTCACTTCGTTATGTTCCCCACACTCTTAGCAATCCGGTTATGATTTTCGCTTCAATGGCTCAATTGCGTATCGTTTCCATAGGCTTACCGTTGAGCGGGTGTCCGAAGCACTTGGACTGTCCCACGCCCCAATAGTCCCTAGCAGTGTTTCATTCAAAGGACTGTTTTTTTAGGTTAGATTCGCTAAAACCAATATTGAAAACCAAACGGTTCTATCAATTAAAGTAGGGCCGGTTTGAATTTTAGTGCCTTGGAAAGACGGGGTTTTAATCTTCGGGCAGAAATACTGCCAGCCACATTTTTATCGTCTTCAGCGTAAGACCCCGCGGCTTGCCGCGAGGGGGATATAAGCGGGGGTTGAAGGGGGCGCGAGCCCCATTCTCCACCTAGGCTCTAA
>JAYVPD010000042.1:0-34000 GCA_043757515.1 Pseudobdellovibrionaceae bacterium | reverse complement strand
TATAGATAGTATGTTTAAATCTTATAAATACAGTCCCTTGGACCCCTCCAGGATTGTTTTTCAAAGCCTCTTGGTCCCCTCCACAGAGGCTTTTTTTTCTTTTTTTAAATTATCCGTTTCACTTTAGCGCCAAGTGACGTCAGCTTGTCTTCCATTTTTTCATAGCCACGATCCAAGTGATAAATTCGATTCACAATAGTTTCACCTTTTGCAACCAGACCCGCCAGAACTAGACAGGCGCTCGCCCTTAGGTCAGTTGCCATCACAGGTGCCGCGGTTAATCCACCGGGTTTGCCTCGAACAACGGCTACGCGTGTTTTCGGATTGATATCAGCACCCAATCGCATAAGTTCTTGAATATGCATAAATCTATTTTCAAAAACAGTTTCAGAAATAACGCTTGTGCCATTTGCGACAGTCATCAATGACATAAACTGAGCTTGTAAATCTGTTGGGAATTGCGGGTAGGGAGATGTTGTAATGTCGACGGCTTCCCATGATTTTGTACGCTCGACAGTCATGGTGGTATCAGTCGTACTAATTTTAAAACCAGCTTCTTTAAGCTTAAATAGTAGGGCATCCAAGTGATGGGGAATACATTTTTCAACAGTGACTTCACCGCCAGTGATAGCCCCAGCGATTAACAAGGTTCCCGCTTCAATTCGATCAGGCATAACTGTGTGTGTAGCAGGTGTTAGTTTGTTAACGCCTTCGATCTTAACTACGGACGTTCCATGCCCGGTAATTTTTGCTCCCATTTTAACGAGGTAGTCTGCAAGATCCACAATCTCTGGTTCTTTGGCAGCGTTTTCTAGAATTGTAGTTCCATCCGCAAGCGCGGCCGCCATCATCATATTTTCGGTACCACCTACAGTTATATTTTCGAATAGAAACGGAGCGCCAACAAGTCGTTTTGCTTTAGCGTGAACGAAACCTTCTTTCATTTCAATTTCAGCGCCCAACGCGCGCATTCCATCCAAATGTAAATCAATCGGTCGTGAACCAATAGCACAGCCGCCAGGAAGTGAAACAATCGCTTCACCATATTTTGTGAGCATTGGGCCAAGGCACAAAATGCTCGCTCGCATTTTCCTGACTAGATCATAGCTTGCTTGAAAATTAGTTAGTTTTTTTGAATGAACAAGAAAATCGTCGCCCTTTCTTTCTGAAATAATCCCAAGGCTTTCAAGTAACTGCGACGTCGATTCGATATCCTTCAAATCGGGAACGTTTTTAAATTGGTGAGTGCCTTCCGCTAATATCGTTGAAAATAGTAGTTTTAAAGCTGAATTTTTAGCCCCGCTGGCTTTCACTTTGCCATTTAAAACTACACCGCTATTTACCGCCATTCTGTCCATCACGCCGCCTATTTGACCATCAAAACAAAGCGATCTCTAGCCGCTAAATCTTTTTTTATGGTCACTGATTTAAATATATTTAATTTAGTAAGATGTTCAAAAATCTGCGGCCCTTGGGACTGGCCCATTTCAAAAATCATTTCTGAATCCGCTTTTAGAAATTTAGAATAACCCTGGGCCCATTCTTTCAAAAAGACGTAGCCATTGTCGTCGGCAAAAAGCGCCTCCGCCGGTTCAAATTTTTTAACGTTTGTTTCAATCAAAGCGTCATCGATCGAAATATAAGGCGGGTTTGATACTATCAGGTCAAAGCTTGGCTCATTCGCAGTTTCCAAACCCTCTTGATTCCACGCCCGCACAAATCCGTCCCTGTCGTCTGCGTCTACGTTAAAAAGAGTCACATTAGTTACCTGGTTAATTTTAATATTTTCAAGAATGACTTCAGAAGCTAGTTTTGATTTTTCAATTATCGAAACGTGAATATCTGGAAATTCCTTTGCAATTGAAATTCCAATACAGCCAGAGCCACCACCAATATCCAAAACTTGAAACGGACTGTCTGTTTTGTTTCGTTCAATAAAATTCGCGGCGAGTTCCACCAGACTTTCCGTTTCTGGCCGTGGAATTAAGACTGAATTGTTCACTAGGAAGCTGGCCTTATAGAAATCTTTTTTTCCGGTGATGTAAGCAATCGGTTCACCGGCTGTGCGTCGCTTTACTAGGTCCCTTAAAATATCTAGCTCTGGTTCTTTTAAAGGTTGGTCGAATTTTAAGTAAAGTTGCATGCGACCACAGTTCAACCCATGCGCCATTAAGAGTTCCGCATCTAAACGGGGAGAGTGAAATCCCTTTTGCTTAAAAAAAGTTGTGGTTTTATCCATAACTTCTTTGATTGTCATAATTAACTCGTTTGTCGTTTTAAGGCTTCCGCTTGATAATGAGCAACTAAGGCATCCACAAGAATGCTCATCTCACCAGCCATGATTTCATTCAGGGCATGGGTGGTCAAACCAATTCTATGATCTGTCACTCGTGTCTGTGGAAAGTTGTAAGTACGAATACGTTCCGATCGATCGCCGGTACCGATTTGCTCTAAACGGGCGTCACTGGCCTCTTTTAGGACTTTTTGATCTTCAATTTGCTGTAGTTTAGAGTAAAGAATCTTGAAGGCCTTTTCTTTGTTGGAGGTCTGCGATTTTCCCTCTTGGCAGTGAACCAGAATTCCAGTTGGAATATGATGAAGTCGCACGGCCGATTCTGTTCTGTTGACCGACTGACCGCCGGCTCCCGAGGCTCGCATAACATCTATTGTAATATCTTTCATGTCGATTTTGACTTCGACCTCTTCAACTTCAGGAATTACTGCTACTGTAATTGTCGACGTGTGAACTCGGCCAGCGCCTTCTGTTTCGGGCACTCGCTGTACGCGGTGGACTCCGCTTTCGTATTTTAATTTACTGTATACTGAATCACCTGAAACAGACGCGATAATTTCTTTTGCCCCGCCGACATTTCCAGGTGAAAAAGAAATCATTTCAGCTTTCCATCCCAATTTTCCCGCGTAATAGGCATAGGCCCGGAATAGTTCATCGGCAAAAAGGGAGGCTTCGTCTCCACCAGCTCCGGCTCGAATTTCCAAAATAATATTTTTATCATCATTGGGGTCTTTTGGGATCAGAGACAATTTTAATTTTTCTTCAAGGATGGGAATAACTGATTCAAGTTCTTTAACTTCTTCACGAATCAATTCCCGCATTTCACTATCGGTTTCGGCAGTAAACAAATCTTTGTTTTGTTTCAAAGCAGCAGTTTTGGATTTATATTCACGGTAGATAACGACGACTTTTTCTAGATCCGCCATTTCCTTCATTAAAGTCCGGTATTTCTTTTGATCGCTGGCCACGTCAGGTCGCTGAAGTGACATATTTACTTGTTCGTATCGATTTTCAACTTCATCTAATTTTGAAAACATATTTTCCTCTGGCAAGCTGGAATTTTACACTCTTTTTTCATCCGGACGTTAGCAAAAAAAAATGCGACTAGTGTACCTAATCGCATTCTTTAAAATTTGAAATTGAGAGTATCTACTTTGCTGTTGGTTTTGCTTCAGCAGGCTTAGCAGCAGCCACACCAGGAGAACCGTATTTTTTCTTGAATTTATCTACGCGGCCTTCAGTGTCTAATAAACGCTGTTTACCAGTAAAAAAAGGATGAGACGCAGATGAAATCTCGACTTTAATTAGTGGGTATTCTTTACCATCTTCCCATTTAACCATATCTTTAGAAGATAGCGTCGATTGTCCTAAAAACGAGAAATCACACGACATATCTTTAAAAACGACCATGTTAATTTTTGGATGCATATCTTTTTTCATATCAGAACCTCTTAAACCTTTATTAGTGTCGAAAACGATTAACATGGGCGACTCAATCTGTCGAGCTCCTTTTAATATTAAAAAGAAGTTTTGAAAATATTAGAAATTCTGGTTAAATTCAGCCGCTTATATGATCCATTTATCAGGCCTCAGCAAACAATACGGAAATAAGATACTCTTCAAGAACGGCTCGTTTCAGATAAACTCTGGCGAGAAAATCGGCCTTGTAGGGCCCAACGGCGCAGGGAAGAGCACCATTTTCAGAGTCATCGTTGGTGAAGAGGGCGTTGATAGTGGCACTATTAGCCGCTCGGATAAGACGGTCGTGGGGTATTTTTCACAGAATATCGAAGAAATGAAGGGTCGGACGGCGCTTCAGGAAGTGATTTCATCCGCGGGTAAAATCAGCGATTTACAGCGTGATATCGCTACTTTGGAAGCTAAGCTGTCGGATCCCGAATTAGACGCTGATGAAATGACCAAGATATTGGATAAATACGGTGAACTTCAAGCGGATTTTGAACGTATGGGTGGCTATGATTTGGAATCCCGAGCTCAGGAGATTTTAACCGGGTTAGGTATCGGGCCTGACGATTATCACCGGCCAACCGAGAGCTTCAGCGGTGGTTGGAAAATGCGTATTGCGCTAGCCAAAATCCTTCTGTTAAACCCAGATGTCCTTTTAATGGATGAACCAACGAATCATTTAGATTTGGAATCGATCGTTTGGCTTGAAGAGTGGCTAAAGCAATTCAAAGGTTCAATTTTAATGACGAGCCATGATCGCGAGTTTATGAATCGACTTGTTAAAAAAGTCGTCGAAGTCGCCTATCAGACCATCACTGTTTTTTCTGGAAATTATGATTACTATGAACGCGAAAAAGCCATTCGCATGGAGCAATTGGTTGCCCAAGCTAAACGCCAAGATGAAATGCTAGCCAAAGAAGAAGAATTTATCGCGCGCTTTGCCGCCCGGGCTTCCCATGCCGCCCAAGTTCAGTCGCGAGTTAAGAAACTTGAAAAAATTGATCGCATTGAAATACCTATGGAAGAAAAAACCATTCAATTTGTATGGCCAGTGCCTCCTCGCGGTGGGGACGAAGTCGTTAAATTTGAAAAGCTAACTAAAATTTGGCCCGCGCACGAAGGCGATAAAACAAAAGAGAAATTGGTTTTTTCAGAGGCAAGTGGCCTCGTAAAACGGTTAGACCGAGTAGCGCTTGTGGGTGTTAACGGTGCCGGAAAATCAACCTTGTTAAAAATTATTTCTGGGCAAACAAAATCCAGCAACGGAAACCTGCAGATAGGCGCCAGCATCGAGATGGGCTATTTTAGTCAAAACTCGTTAGATGTTTTAGATCCCTCAAGCACTATAATCGAAGAAGTTCACAGTCATCTGCCCACAGCGGGTTTGGGACAAATTCGAACTCTGTTAGGTGCCTTTAAATTTTCGGGTGAAGAAGCGGACAAGAAAATATCGGTTCTATCTGGCGGTGAAAAAAGTCGCGTAGTTTTGGCGTGCATATTGGCTAGGCCGGTAAATTTATTGGTTTTAGATGAACCGACGAATCACCTTGATATTGTATCGCGAGAAGTGTTGTTAGAGGCTGTTAAAAATTTTCCTGGCACTGTAATTATCGTAAGCCATGATCGTTATTTTTTACGCGAGGTCACCACCCGTGTATTTGAACTCGATAAAAATAAACTTACGATTTACGATGGGACTTGGGATTACTATTTAGATAAGTCTGAACGACTCAAAAAAAATCTGTAACTTGATATAAGCAGAGCATGATGTTTTAAACTCCATGCTCGCGCTAGAATTCGTATCAATTGAACTACTGGTTTTCTCCAGTTCCATTTTCTTTAATATAATTAGCTAAAGCGTCCTCTGCCGATTTCAATTGCGTCTGTGCTGTGACTAGCAAGTTCTGGGCAGAATCTCTACGTGCTTTTGAGCTATCCACTGACGCCTGGGCATCCTTGACCAAAATTCTTAACGCATCTTCATTTGGTTTTTTGCCCGTAATAGCATCGTTTAGTTGCAGATTAAAATCCGACAATTTGCTTTCTGCACTTTTTAAATCGTTTTCAGATTCACCGACATTTAGCTGGCTTCGATCCAATGTGCTTTTCTTAATGATGATATCATTTTTAAGACTTGCTACCTTTAATTTTATATCCGCTTGTTTTTTATTCCAATCATCAATGGATTGGATCGAACCAGTAAATTGGTAATCCAAAAGCTCATTGGATTCACCGATTATTGTCGTGCCTTCAAACTGCAATTCTCGCGAAGAAAAGGCAACTGTCCGGGCGCAGCCAACAGAAGAATAATTGCCAGCCTCGTTTATCCTGTTTGATCCAAGCGCAGCCGGAAAAACCAATTGGTCTTGTAAATAGACAGCTTTACTAATTTCGACGCCTTCACCTAAATATAGGGATTCACGATTGGAGCCCGCTTTACAATAAATTTTGCCAGATTTCTTTTTCAAAATCTGTAGAGCTTTATAGTTCGATTCGCCAATTTTAATTTGCCCTTTTTGCAATTGATTGGTCGCTTCAATGGCCGTAGTAAGGCCGCAATCCATAGATTTATTTTCAAGTCGAGAGTCATCCACAATTGATCGTTCTCGAATTTTTGCATTCACTAGATATGACGATGAGCCAGAAACAAATTTTCTTTTTTCCTGATCACAACCTGACGAAGCCGAGCAAAAGTCACGATACACAATCGGCCCGTTTGTTAAAACCGACTGACTTGCGATCACGTAATTTAACAAAGACGTTGTAAGTTCATAAACCTCATCTTTATTTTCAGTAGTGTAGTCATATTTTTGGTTCATAACCATATTCTGGCCATTATTAACTACCCTTACTAAAGTGCCATAAGAAACTGAATACTTTTTCTTGTCCGCGCGAAATGCTGACGACTTCTGGGAACAAGAGGCTATTTCAGCCACTTCAGAAGAGCTTAAGGATTCAAGCTTGATGTCTTGCTGCTCTTGTTGAAATGCGAATCTTGGGTCACCCAAGCCACGTTCGGCATCAGCGGTAAAAGCCGCCTTTGGCGCGTCATCTGACGATTTAGAACAGGCACCAATCAATAAAACTAGGCCACCGATTAAAACTATTTTTAAACCACGAATCACGAAAACCTCCCATTTGATTCTAAAAACAACCCCAATTTAAAAACTTATTCAGCTTTACACTCCGCCTGCGCGAACGCTTCGTCGCGCTTGCTTCGTGCGCAATTCATATTTAATTCGTCATTTTGCAATTGCTTGCAATACGCTTTGTTTCCCTGCTCAGGTGTGGACGCTGAAATATAATGAAACCCGGTCGAACATGAGTTCACTTTATAGCTGTAGGATTGGCTACTGCTTGAATTTAAGCCAGACGCCGTAGGATAGGGCCAGGTGCCGGCGCAACCCATTGCCTTAAATGCTTGTTCGCGTTGATATTGGGCGCAATTTCCATTGGCTTCATTATTTTTTAGGCCATCGCAATAGGCGACGGTAAGCTCTTCTTCAGATCCTGCATTGAATTTCTTAATCCCAGTTGAACAGCCTTCAAGCATTTCGTAAGTTGCATAGGTCGTTGTCTTTGCCGTGTTGCCCGAATCGCCATTTCCGCTATTGTTAGAATCGCCAACATTTACGTGACATCCAGCTACTGCCAATGAGCTTCCAATTAATAAAAATAATAACTTCATAAATTACCACCCCAATAAATTTTACTTTCGCAACGTTTGTAGTTTAATTATTCAGAATCCACAATAGTGAATTTAATTATTTGACAAATTTTGGCAGAAACCTCACTTTTTCGAATACTTTTATTTCAGGCCTCTCTTTATGTTAGCAAAAAGCGAAATCAGACAATGAAAAATCTGCTGACCAAATATTAGACACTAACTAAATTTTCATTCTCCGGTAATTTATATCGTGGATAAAATGATATGGAAGCCGTAGTAACAAAACGACCTACTCACATTGACGATGCCTTGCTGCTGGTTGGCCAGACTTTGTCGCAAATTTCTGACCGAATGGTACAGCTCGGCCTAATTTGGTTTATCACATCAACCTTCGGCGAATCTTATTTAATTTGGTATCTGGTTATTGGTGGTTTGCCGCACGCACTTTTAGTGTCCTATTCTAGTTTAGTAATTGAAAGACTAACCGCCTTAAGAACAGTTTTGTATTCCGATCTGGCCCGTGGATTAATTTATTTAATTTCTTTTCTTTTGTTATATCTTTTCCCAGAGCTTTCCTCTACGGGAGCCGGTTCATTGATTCTTTGGATTCTTTTTATTTCCGTTTTTTCTGCAAATATTTTTTCTGCTTTTTTTAATCCCGCCATTATGTCCCTTTCTGTCGAAATTAAGGAAAATGATCAAATTCAAAAATTAACAGCTAAGTTGTCGTCGATTGCTTCATTCGCGACAATTATAGGGCCCGTATTAGGTCTTTTTGTTTTCAACCAATATGGATTGGCGGGCCTGTTTGCCATTTCGTCTTTTAGTTATTTTATTTCCACCTATTCATTATCGCAGGTAAGTAAGCCGCAAAGAAAAATTACTTCCGGAGCCGAAGGGGACGCTTTAGATATTTCATTTAGCCCTTTTGGGACCCATATCATAATTGGAGTTATGCTGACGGTGTTTCTTTTGATGAATTTCTTGTTAAGTCCCCTTCAAATATTGATGCCGTCAATGGCCAAGGAAGCTTTTGGGAACTCGTTCAACGCATTAGCTGTTTTAGAAACGGTTCTTGGGTCTGGAATATTGCTTGGCGGTGCGCTACTGACCGTGGTTTCGATAAAACATCGCCCTTTGTTTTGGACTTGGTTCTTTTCCTTGATAATAAGCTTTGCTTATTCGTTTTTCACTTTGTCGAGCCATGTAGCTTCCAATGAAATTAGTATTTTTGGCACGAGTTACAAAGCCAGTCTATTTTTGGCATCGGGTGCACTTTTTGTATTGGGTTTCTGTTTGGGTATTGCAAATGTTTTAATTATCAACATTCTTCAAACCCAGCCAAGCCCGCAACATGTCCCTAAAGTCATGAGTTTAGTAAATTTAATTGGAACAGCGACTCTTCCTTTTTCATTAGCTTTACTTGGTTTGTTACAATCACTAACTTCAATTTCGGTTTTAGGAATAGCAGCAGGGGCCTTGTTGATTTTGGTTTCGGGTGTTTCATTTTTTCCGTTTCGCAAATTTGGACAGGAGATTTTTAAATGAAAGCTAATACTGTAATTAAATTAGAAGCCAATCTTATCATGCGACGGGCAACTGTCGATGACATTCAAGATCTTCTGACGCTTTATTTTACGATATATGGCAGCAATTACCCTTTGGCTCTTGGTACTGACAGAATCGCTATACAAAAAATTATTCAACAAAAAGATAGTCTGTGGCTGGTAGTTGAAGACTTGGACAAAAAATCGTTGTGTGCTTCCTCTGTTTTTGAAGTGGATATTTTTTTTAAAATCGCTCGTGCTGAAGGATTCGTTACCCACCCTAATTATCAAAGCAAAGGGCTGGCGTCCGTAATGCTCAATCACGCTTCCGACTATTTAATGAAAGACAATAAAATCGTATATTCGATTTACGCAACGACTAGAACTCTTAGCATTGGGCCACAATTAGTATTTGTGAAAAACAAATTCAAACCTTTGGGAATTTTTCCGAATGCTCATAGGCTAACAAACTACGAAACACTGACTTTGATGGCCAAACATGACCCTGAAGTGCTTAAAAAACGAAGTCGTGTTGAAGAGGTTCCCGAAGCCTTGGGCCCTATTTTTAAAGCCAGCGAGAAATACATTAAATCCCAGTACCCTATGCCAAAATTGCTTAAAATGGTTAAACCAAAACCATCCGGTGACTATTTGGAATTTGAAATCATTTTGGCGCCAACGTTTGTCAAACGTAAATTTGCCCAAACCTTTACTGATCCCTATGATATTTTCTATCCATTTCATGAACCTAATTTGCTTCTAACTGCCAAAAATGGCGAAGTGGATATTTACGGCTATCTTAGTAAATCCGATGGCTATTGCGCATTGATCACTGCTACCGAGCCATTTTACTGTATGGCCGGCCGCCTTCGACCGTTATTGCAGCAATTAAGTGATTACGGTGTATCCTATGTCGAGATTTTGATGGCAATGGACAGTATCCTTTCGCTTGAGACACTATTAGATGTAAACTTTCTTCCGTCAGCGATTTATCCCGCGATGCTTGAAGACAAGGGGCAATTTAGAGACCTTGTTTTAATGACTCGTTCGATGGAGCCACTTAATTTCAGAGGAATGCAAATTGAAAAATCGTTCAAGCCCTATATCGAACAATACATAGATTTGTGGAAACAAATGCACTTAGATGTTTTGGGAGTCTTCGATGACAAATAAAGAATTATTTCCCCCAAGTCGCGCATTGCTAAGTTCTGTCGAGGCCCTTTGTGCCGAGACAAGTCCGTACCTTACGACAGCTACCACAGAGGCTAATTTTCTAAATGGCATGAAAGAGATAATTAGATGGCATCAGGAAAAATCAGTTTTCTACCGGCAATTTTTGAAAGATTCAAATTTTAATATCAACCAGTGGGCCGGTGACCTTTCTGAAGTGCCCGGCATCCCTGCGGAATTTTTTAAGTATCATGCTGTAAAATCAATTTCCGATACTGGAGTTCATATTAGTTTAACATCGTCAGGTACGTCTGGGCAGAAATCTCAAATGTTTTTTGACGAATGGAGTTTGAGTTCAGCCCAGCGAATGGTAGATTTTATCTTTGAATACTACGGCTGGGTTTCAAGCGAAAAAACAAACTACCTTTTATATAGCTATCAAACAGAAGCTGGCTCGCGATTAGGGACATCATTCACTGACAATTTTTTAACGAAATACTCGCCGGCAAATCAGGTTGAGTATGCTTTGAAGATAAACGGTAAAGCTGGGCATGATTTTGATGTCTTTGGCTGTATTAGGGCTTTACAGGACTTTGAAGCGCATGGTTTACCTGTTAGGATTTTTGGATTTCCTTCATTCTTCTATTTTACTTTACAGCGAATGAAAGATTTGAAATACAAGCCATTAAAACTTTCTGCGTTATCATTGGTTTTTTTAGGTGGTGGCTGGAAAGGCTATGCGAATCAAGAAATTAAAAAACAAGATTTGTATTCATTGGCGGAAGAAATGCTAGGCATTCCTAATGCTCGACTACGGGACGGTTTTGGTTCTGTGGAACATTGCATACCCTATATTGAATGTGCAAATCATCACTTTCATGTTCCGATCTATTCAAAGGTACTTATTCGAGATTTAAAAAATCTTAAGCCGCTTGGTTATGAACAGCCAGGTTTTATCCAATTTCTTTCGCCCTATATTACATCAGCGCCTGCCCATTCGGTAATCATGGGAGACTTGGCTGTCTTGCACAAAGGGTCAGACTGTGGCTGTGGACTCACTAACGACTGGTTTGAAATTTTGGGACGTGCTGGTGTTTCTAAAAACAAAAGTTGTGCTATCGCAGCCGCAGAACTTTTGAAGGATTTCGTATGAAAACCCATCTTTGGCAAGGTCAGCTAATTGATCATACAGACTGGCTCAGTAAACTAGAAACCCTAGATGGGTCTATTGAATTGTGCTTAGCCGAAAATTTTGAATTGGACCGCTTTATTGAGTCGTGCGATTTGTTTTCACTGGAGCTCAAAAAAGACTCTTTAATACAAAGTCGTCTTATCACGTCGTTGTCAGAAAAGGAGGGTCTTTCCCTTCAGTCTTCCAAAGATACCATTTTATCTATTGCTGGTTTTATTTCTAAAAAACAGATGAAATTTAAAATCACCAATGAGCTCGGAAGTTTGACTCCATTTGCCAGTCGCAGAATGGCCGCCGACGGAGCTGTGTTTGAAAAATGGGAGCCTCTCGGGCTAGTAATTCAAATTTTATCGGGAAATGATCATGCCTTACCGATTTTGAGTGGTTTTGAAGGATTGATGTCTGGAAATTTGAATATATTGAAACTCAGTCATCAATCTAGTACGTTTACGATGGATTTTTTCTACGAATTCTGCAATTTTCCTAGCACGTCGCAGTGGAAAAAAAGAGTCAGCGTGGTAAGCGTAAGTTCAAAGGAAAAGGTAATTCTTGATAGATTATTTCAACATGCGGACGGCGTTGTCGTCTGGGGTGGCGAAGAGTCCATTAATGAAATCAAAAGGAGTGTTCCACCCTCGGCCCGATTCATCGATTGGGGCCATAAAATTAGTTTTTCCTATTTAACTAAATCTGAGTGGTTAAAATCTGACGTGTTAGATAAAATCGTTCATGATATTTCTATTTTTGACCAACAGGCGTGTTCAAGTCCGCAATGCCTCTATTTAGAAAATGCTAGTTTTGATGAACTTAAAGAATTTTCGGTTGTATTGGGTAAAGCCCTGGACCGACTAGTTCCAAATTATTCCAGCAGTGAAATGTCGGAAATGGAAAGCGCTGAAATTACAAAAACAAGTTTGATAATCAAAACAGAAAAGTCATTGAATTCGAAATTAGCAGATGTTGTGGAGGACAGTGCTGGAAAATGGCGGATTTGGATAGATTCCAGAAGTGGACTGCGCGCATCGCCGCTGTTCAAGACGATTTGGGTCAAACCGATCGAGAGATCGCAAATTCTTAAAATATTTAGACCTATGAAACATTATTTGCAGACGGTTGGTCTATCTTGTGAGTTAAATGAACTTTTTGAGGTCAGTCGATTGTTTTACGCCTGTGGAATTACACGCATTCGCTCTTTAGGTTCAATGCAAGATAGCTATATGGGGGAACCCCATGATGGGTATTTTGCACTGAACCGCTATGTTCGCAGGGTCAGTTTAGAATCTAATTTAGAATCCTTAAAGTCGTTTTCCACTATTAACGATTTAAAAAAGAACGAAATTCAGTTTTCAGAATTTCCAAATAAATTGATGGATAAAATTGATTTTCAAAATATTCCAGATCAATCGAGCTCGCAATTGTACTTTAAAAGCGGTGGCAGCTCGGGCACATCTAAAATTTCGCAATTTACCTATGTCGACTATCACACCCAAATGCAGGCGGCGGCAAATGGGCTGATGGCGGCGGGTCTTGATCCTAGAAAAGATCGCTCTATGAATTTGTTCTTTGGCGGCGGTTTATATGGTGGATTTGTTAGTTTCTTTACTATTCTAGAGGAATTGAAAGCGATTCAATTTCCTATGGCTGCCCATATGGATTACGATTTTGTAGGACAAATAATTAGAAAATATAAAGTCAATGTGCTCGTCGGAATGCCGTCTTATTTAATGCAACTTTTAGAACACAATAAACAGTGGATTTCTCAAGATCGATTGATTGAAAAAATATTTTATGGCGGCGAGGCTTTTTCCGCATCCCAAATTGAACGGCTTACGAAAGAGTATGGCGTTCAAGTTATCAAATCGGCCAGTTATGGAAGCGTCGATATGGGCCCGCTTGGGTATCAGTGTCCTTCGTCCGACAATAAAACATATCATTTACATCACCAGATTCATCATTTGGAAATTCTAAAGGTCGATTCTTTAGATCCCGCAGCAGGAGATGAGATTGGCCGTTTGGTTTTTTCAACTCATTCCCGGGAAGATCAGAATTTGTTCCGCTATGATGTTGGCGATTTAGGTAAATGGGTCAAAGGTGATTGCGCGTGCGGGCGCAAATCACCAAGATTTGAGCTGCATGGACGATACGGTGATATCTTTCGGGCGGCTGGCTGTTTTCTAAATTATAACCAGCTTGTAACAGTTATGGCTGAAAAATTAGGTATTGCCGGCGAGTTTCAAATACTTTTGGCTAAAGCTGGAAATAAAGAGCGAATGACCTTTTTAATTGGCGTTGAAGCAACCGATCCAATTGATCAAATGGAGGGTGATTTTTTGAGATCACTCAGTATTCGAGGTTTAAGTTCCCTTGATGACGTTGCACTTAGCTTAAGTAAGCTTTATCCGGATTTGTTGGAACTTGTGATCGATGAAAAAGTGCTTGAAGTAAAAATTCAGCTCGTTGCTTCAGAAGCGCTGACTCGAAATTCTGCTAGTGGAAAGCTCACCCACATTTTGGACCAACGGAGTTTGTCGTGAAAACTTACCCCCTTTCAGACCTAGTTGAAATTGCCAGACGGGACTCCCCGTTTTTTAAGGCTCTTTATAAAGATGTGGGCGTTTTTTCTAAAATTACCGATCTGCCTGTTTTAAAAAGTGAAGACTTTTGGAAGGCAAATACTATTGTCGGCAATCAAGTTTTGACAGCCTCCCACGACAACGGAATTCTGTTTAAAAGCGGCGGTACGACAGGCAATCCTAAGTTCTCTTTTTTTTCTTTAGACGAGTGGGAGTTGTTTACTTCTGCGTTTGGCGAAGGAATGCAAAAAGGTGGCTTAGCAAATGGCGAGCATATCGCGAATTTATTTTATGCCGGAGATTTGTACGCTTCGTTTTTGTTTATTTTTAAATCGATTGAAAAGTCTAATTCAAGCGTGGTGCAATACCCACTTAGCGGCGGCGCCGATTTTGGTCACATAATTGAAACCTTGAATTCATTTAAAATAACCACCTGGGCTGGCGTCCCGACTTCGATAATGAAGCTTACTGAATATGCTCAAAAAAACCTACTTCACTCGCCAAGTAAAATATTATTCGGCGGTGAGAGTTTATATCAAGATCAGATTGAATTTATTAAACAGGTTTTCCCAGAAGTGCATGTTCAATCTGTTGGGTATGCGAGTGTCGACGGGGGCTTGTTAGGGTTTGTTGACGCCTCTTGCGCGCTTCAAGAACACCGCGTGTTTTCAGACCATACTATAATGGAGATTTTGGACGAAGATACGCTTGAGCCTATTGAAGAGTCTGGCGTGGCGGGAAAATTATTTTTAACAAACCTAACTCGTCGGTTGATGCCGATCATTCGTTACCCAGTCGGCGACAAAGCGATGTGGGTCGACGATAAAAGCGTAACCAAATTTCGTAAATTTAAAATTTTAGGTCGTTCTGAAGAAGGCGCGCGAGTTGGACCGGCTACAGTTTACTATGATGATATGTCTAAACTCCTTCAATATTTTCAAAAAGAACTTCATATAAAAGGGTTTCAGTTAAAAATGATTCACTTTGAGGGTAAAGATCAGCTGGTTGTCCGGATTGCCGTTGAAAACGCCAATTCTGATAGTGAAGCTAAGATCCAAAAGTACATTTATTCCGAACGCGAGATGATTAAGCAATTGATAGATAAAGCCCTTATTCATCCCATAAAAATAGACCTTGTTGATATGACTGCTTTGGAGACAAACCTTCGAACCGGAAAAATGAAGCGAATTATCGACGAGCGCAAATAGCTATTTGAAATCGAGTTGCAGCCGTGCTGTAGTTGCCATCTATGCGTTTAGCAAAATGGTTTGGTTTTTATACATTGACGTGTTTTCTGGTGGGTCAGATATTTTACTGGCTCATCGTGCTATTAAATACTGACATTGTTTATTCAATTTATCCGATTGCCTGGATCGGTACGTTTGCCGGTCATCCTTACGGGTCATTTTACAGAATGTTTACCTATCATTATGAATACCCTATTTTATATTGGTGGGTAATGAGTTTCTGTTTCGGAATAGTGGCAACTATTTGGCGGACTAAAGCTTTTCATAACCGACCAAAATTGCGAGTTATATCTGGAATTTTAGTGATACCTCTTTCAATTCTGTTTGCTTCGATTCCTGGGGCCATGCTTTGGGCCTTTCACGACTTGTCTGCCGGGCGGCAACACTATTCCCAGAGTGAGCTTTTTCCCTATATGCTGCATTGGATTCCAACAGGATTGAAGTTATCGCTGATTTTATACTTAATTTCATTTCCTTTCAATTTCGTAACTACACTATTTGGTCTTTTCATATTATTCTCAAAGAAAATTCCAGACCGTTTGAATTTGGAATAAGGAGAATAGAGCCATGTTTGAATCCAATAGTAACAAATTGGCTTACAGCAATATCTCAAAATTTTGGTCTGAATTGGCTTCTGAAGTGCGCGGAATGATGGTTCCTGAATTGATTCCCAACCTAGCCAACATTTCTGCAATGGTTTACAATCAGATGCCGGATCTAAATTGGGCGGGTTTTTATTTATATGATGGAAAGAAGTTAGTGCTGGGTCCTTTTCAAGGAAAACCAGCTTGCATTTATATCCCACTAGAAAAAGGTGTCTGTGGTAAAGCCGCCACAGACTTAAAAACAGTGATCGTTCCAGATGTCGAAAAGTTTCCGGGTCACATTGTCTGTGATTCGGCATCACGATCAGAAATAGTAATTCCATTGAAGTCTACAAATGGAAAAATCATAGGTGTTTTTGATTTAGACTCACCAACCCTAAACAGATTCAGCGAGTCCGATAAAATCGGCCTAGAAAAAATAATAGAAATTCTAGAAAACAAAATCTCCCAACCCTAAAAAAAATCTATTGAAAAACAAATCTACTCGATGCGATTTGGTTCTAATGGACCCATATGGGCCAAATCGCTAGCCGCCGGACATGCTGGTAAGGAACGCCGCATTCGATTTAGTCTGCGATATCTTATCTAACAAAAATTCCATTGCATCCACAGGATTCATTGGTGCCAGAACTTTTCTTAGGATCCACAGTCTTTGTAAATCTTTTTGTTCAACTAGCAAATCTTCTTTTCGAGTTCCAGATTTATTAATATCCATGCATGGGAAGATACGCTTTTCCATTAATTTTCTATCTAAGTGAATTTCTGAATTACCTGTTCCTTTAAATTCCTCGAAAATAACTTCATCCATTCGCGATCCCGTATCAACCAAGGCTGTCGCGATGATTGTCAAAGATCCGCCTTCTTCAATATTTCGAGCCGCACCAAAAAATCGTTTTGGTTTGTGCAGGGCATTTGAATCAACACCGCCCGATAATATTTTTCCAGACGGAGGCACGACTGTATTGTAAGCACGAGCTAAACGCGTAATAGAATCTAACAAAATCACTACGTCATGCTTATGTTCGACTAATCGTTTTGCTTTTTCTAATACCATGTCGGCCACTTGCACGTGTCGAGTTGGCGGCTCATCGAAGGTCGACGATACGACTTCGCCTTTTACGGTTCTCTGCATGTCAGTGACTTCTTCTGGTCGTTCATCGATTAATAGGACGATCAATTTTACTTCCGGGTGATTCGCCGTAATGGCATTGGCAATATTTTGCAAAAGTACTGTTTTACCAGTTCGCGGAGGCGCGACAATCAATGCTCGTTGGCCTTTGCCCAATGGGCTCATCAAATCCACAACGCGAGTCGTGTATTCTGCGGGGCCATGTTCAAGCTTCAAACGTTTTTCTGGATAGAGTGGAGTTAAATTGTCGAATAGAATTTTGTCTTTGCCGTTTTCAGTATTTTCAAAATTTAAAGTGTCTACTTTTAGCAAGGCAAAATATCGTTCGCCTTCTTTGGGTGGTCGCACAGTGCCAGTTACAGTGTCGCCAGTTCTTAAGCCAAAACGACGAATCTGCGATGGTGATACGTAAATATCATCTGGACCTGGTAAATAGTTATAGTCCGGTGATCTTAAAAATCCATAGCCGTCAGGCAATATTTCTAAAACGCCTGAGCCGTAAATATCAACACCCAGTTTAGCCGAGCGCTTTAGGATTTCAAAAATCATATCTTGTCTGCGCAATCCCGCAGCGTTTTCAATTTTTAGTTTTAATGCTAGGCCTGTTAGTTCTTGAATATTTTTAGTTTTCAAATCTTTTGAAGACAGCCAGCTTTTTTCTTCATCAGTTAGGTTAATTCCTGTGATGTCGACTTCGGTGTGCTCGACACCCGTGTTTTTCAATGTCACGTCATCAGGATTTGGGTTCACGTCGTCACCGCCGCCGGCTTGGCCTTGGCTTCTCTGTGCTTGTCTATTTTGGTATTGGTCTTTCAAATCATTTCTTTCATTGGAATATCGATCGTTGCGGTCATTTCTGTCATAGCGATCATTTCTGTCGCCGCGATCATTGCGGTCATTTCGATTATTGTTATTATTGTTGTTTCGATTATTTTGATAATTTTGTTTGTGGTTCGGTTTATAGTAATTATTTCTACTGTTATCGTATCTGGGTTTATTGTTGTTATTATTCGGGGGCCTATCCTGGTTTTGTTGTGGTCGAGGTTCTTGATTGGTCGGGGCAGCCGTCGCAGTTGGAGGCGTCGCGGTGTCAGTCGGCGTAGAACTTGGCGCCGATTGAGGCGCTGGTTTATTTTCGACAGCAGGCTTGGGGGTCGGAGCTGACTCCGCAGCTACTGGTGCTGCTTCTGTTTTTGTTGCCGCTTCGCCTGATCTTGCCGCTTCGCGGTGACTTTCCGTCGGGGTTTCGGAGTCGATTTTGGCTTTTTTGCCTTCGTCAGGCGATTTGGTCCGGGTTCTTTTTTTAGCTGTATCTACTGCTTTAGACTCACTTGACTGGTTTTTTGATTCCGACAAATGCGACTCCTTTAAAAAATTGAATGGCTACGATATAAACTGACAACTGGAATTCTTTTATGATTTTCAAAATTGATAAATTGGTTTTTCACTTATTTATTAAGAACCTTTAATAGAATTGTCGTGGGGCAGTTTGAGCCAAGGGTATTTAGAACAAATACTCCCTCAGTTTAACGGAATCCGTCATTTTGTCAACCGTAAATTCTTATGATTTCCTTTCGGGCTGATCCGATGCAAAAAAATGCATTTAGAAATATCAATATAAACTACTGTAATTACGGGCTACTTTTGCCTTTTTTAATCCTTGGTATTGGAGGCTTTTAAATTGTCGAAGTTTGATAAATCTCCCGCTTGAGACGCCTTCAATTCGGCTATTGGGACCTTAAAATTTTGATAGATTTTTAACTTTTATAGTTGGAAATAGTTGTTTTCTCAATAGCTCATTAAATTATTCATTTACGAGAATCCCAGCTTAGCAGAGTTATTTGGCTTTGAAAGGACGGGACTTTAGGTGAGGGTTATTTTGAGACATGACCCCTGTTTTCACAGGGTAAAAGCCCTGGAAGGCCGATATTTACAGTCTTTTAACAAAGTAGTATAAAGTTTTTATCCAATCATTCCGAATATTATATTGAGAAATAAAGGAGTTTAGATTGGATTCAAATAATATACCGGCCGCTAGAACTCAGCTTCTATTGCCGGTGTCATTTAAAAAGAATTATTCTCGTGAAAACTCTAGAGGTAATCTTAGAAATATTAGCTTAACTGGAGCTTTTCTTGAACATGAAGAAACGGTTCTAAAGCCCAATGACAAATTGGTCATATTTTTTGAAGTTGCTGGCCGTGAAAGAAAAATTCAGGCTGCCGTGGTCTGGTCAAATTCTGTTGGATGTGGATTGAAATTTATGCCCGTCAACAATCGTGATGTTCAAATCGTTGATGATTTGATTTATTTTGTAGAAGCCCAGCGTTCAGATAGACGAGATGTGCTTGATAAGATTCTTAAAAAAGTTGGCTAGTTAGTTTTCCAGAAATTCAAAAAAGAAAAGGAGCCATGAGCTCCTTTTTTATTTTCAAAACTATATTTTCAGCAAACACAGCCGCGTTTAAGCGACTGGGTTATCGTTTAGCCGACTTGTGTTTCGTTCATTGCTTGTTCAAATTCTTGTCGCTGTTTGTTTTTTCTCTTCACGATAAAGATCACTGCCAATAAGAGAGCTGCCGCACCAATACCAACAATCATGATTGTTTCCTGGTCCATACCCGCAATTGTGGTTTCTTCGCCAGCGGCACTTGCTGGATCTTTTGTTTTAACCGTACCGGCGGTTCCTACATCAGGTGGAGGTGGCGGAGGCGGTGTTCCCATATCCGGTGGAGGTGGTGGGGGTGGATTATTTACTACATCAGGCGGAGGAGGAGGCGGTGTTCCCATGTCAGGAGGAGGTGGTGGAGGATTGTTTACGACGTCGGGTGGTGGCGGTGTTGCGACATCAGGAGGCTTAGGCATTCCGTCTGTTTTTGCTAAAACAGGAGTTGCTGTATCTTCTTTCCAATATTTGATTTCAGTTCCTGGATCCAATGTTTTTTTGGAATCAAAAGCGTTAGATCCCCATACTTCTTTCCAAGCATTATCAAAACCTAATAATTCTTTTGATACAGCCTTTACTTTATCGCCCTCTTTTGCTGTGTATATTTTGGGAGCTAAACCTTTATCTTCATAATAGGTCATAATTTTAGTACTGTCTTCAGGTCTGTGCGGAGAATTGAAATAAACTTTATCTCCAACCCGAACCGGACGGCTCTTTAATGCTGAATTGATTTTTTTCAAATCTTTTTCATGCGAGGCGTCTCCGTATATTTTTTCAGAAATAGATTTTAATGTGTCTCCTGGGCGACCAAAGTAAACGGCATTCACAACTTTCTTATTAACGACCCATGTGGCGTCTTTCATCTTTTGATATTCTGGCTTAGGACCCGCTTCGGCAACTGGTGGAGTTGGCGCCGCTTCAGTTACAGTTGCTGGTGGAACGGTCTCAGTTGGTTTTTCTGTCACTGGAGGTGGGTTGTTAGCTAAAGTTTCTGGTGGCTTTTCAGGAGGAGGCGCTAACGTTTGATCAACCGGATTTCCGTTTGCATCGAGCTGCTGATTTGGGTCAGTGACAGCGGCCGTTTCTGGATTTGCATTTGGATCTAAGGATGGATCTTGTTGAACGCTGTTTTCTGACAATGTTTCAGCAGACCCAACATCGGCACCGCCTGTAGCATCGCCAACAGTTGCTTCGGGATTTCCGGAAGTAACGGCTTCTGGGTTGTCTCCACCTTCGGAAGCTATCTGTTCACCTGTCTCTGCGTTGGAATCACTTGATGTACAGGATACCTGTGACAAGAGAAGTGAGGTGGACGCTAAGAGAACCAACAATAAATTTTTCATATATTTCATCCTTGATCTATATTTGAAACCGAGTCTGAATCCTAAATTTCCTCTAAAGTTTCATTTCTAATTAGATCACATAACCCAAGACAATCAATTCTTTTGTAAATACAGGACTATAGAAATTAAATGAGTTCTAGACTAAAACCTACTTTACTAGGCAATGCCTGCCTAGGATTAGCGAAACCCACAGTTACTTATAAGAAAAAGACTTCATTGTATCACCGACCTTGATCTTGTTCTTTTGAAACCAGCCTCTATTGACCTCTAAAACATATTTAGCTTTGACCGTGCTAGGGTAAGACGGAACATCAACATCGAGAGAACTTTTTACTGCTTTCATTTCCAGAATTTCTAAAATTTTTTTATTAGAACCAATATACGCGATCGAAAGGTCAATGAATGTATTTTTCATCCAAAAGGATCTATAATCTTCATCTTCAAATATAAAGAGCATTCCAAAATTCTGCGGAATCTCTGTTCGATTCATTAGGCCCATTTGTTGTTCGGCATTTGATATGGCAAACTCGGCATTGAGAGCCAGTTTGCCCAATTTAATTGTCCCTTTTTTGAAAATAATTTTGGTATCCCCATAGGAAATCCCAACGTGAAATATCAAAACCAAAATCAAAGTGGAAAAAAATTTGAAATTCAACAACACCACCTTTATCTAATTACTTTCGGATCACTTAAAAAATAGTCAGCAACAATTCCATGACGAACCCCGCGAGTGGACACCGCAACCTGGTCCACTTTTGTGGCCTCGATAATTTTTCGCAAAAGAACAGCTCCGGCATATAGAATATCGGCTCGGCCTTTTGGGACTTTTAGTTCTTCAATTTTTTGAACGGTAGTTCTTACTTTCAGTTTATTTTCAAGATCACGAACCTGATCAATCGATAGCGCAAAGCCATCTATTTTTGCCGCATCGTATTTTCCCACAAGTATTTCCACAAGAGTCGTAGGCGTTCCCGCGACTGCAATTACATTTTTAATGGGATATTTTGTTATCGCGTCGACTGTTTTTTTGATTTGGTCGCTAATTTCTAAATCTAATTTTTGCACCTCATCGGCACTGACGGGATCACTTTTAATAAATCTTTCGGTAAGCAAAACCGCTCCGAATGGCAAACTGATGCTAAACTCAATGGCTAACCCACGACCTACGATCAGCTCTGTTGAGGCGCCGCCTATATCAATTAACAAATTATATTCCGATTCTGCTGTGGTTCGGCCCCAAAAAACTCCCTGATAGGTAATCTTAGCTTCCTGTTCGCCAGGAATAACTTCGATTGGCAGGGACAGGTCGTTGCCAATTTTCAACAAGCTGGAACTGTTTTCAGCAATGCGAGCAGCCGCTGTAGCCTTTGCTAAAACAACATCAGGCTGGAAAGAATCAATCTTCGCTTTGAATCGTTCTAACGTTTTTTGCGCCCGTTCAAGCGCCTCAAGAAGAAATTTTTTACCCGTTGAAAGACCCTGTCCCAAGCGGACTATTTCAATAATGTCATTTTCAATCTTAGTAATGCCGGTTGGATTCGCATGGCAAAGCAGCAACAAAAACGAATTGGATCCAATATCTACACTCGCAAATTTGAAATCCTGCGTTTTCATCCTTGTTCCAACTTCTTTTTTAAAATTTCATTCACTTTGTCTGGATTAGCTTGGCCTTTTGAAAACTTCATAATTTGACCAACAAAAAATCCAAACACTTTGGTTTTTCCTGATCTATATTCAACAACGTTTTTTTCGTTATCTTTTAACACGCTATCGATAATTTTTTCTATAACAGAGTCGTCACTTACTTGGATCAATCCTTTTTCATCAACAATAGCGCGTGGGCTTTTCCCGGTTTCCCAGGCTTCGACAAATACGACTTTCGCAGTTTTTCCAGAAATAATTCCTTTATCAATCAGCGAAATCAATTCGCCCAATAGAGTCGGCTTCATTTTAGCTTCTAGAATATTAATCGGATTCGATTTCATTTCTCGCAGAACTTCCGTCATTATCCAGTTTGAAGCGGCTTTTGCGTTTCCGCAAGCTTTAGCAACGGCTTCAAAATAGTCAGCCACATCTTTTTCATCAGTTAAAACAATAGCATCATTAACGGGAAGTCCCAATGCGGATACAAATCGCGTTAGCCTTGCTTGTGGCAATTCGGGTTGCATTTTTCGAAACGATTCGATTTTTTCGGCTGTGATTCTAATCGGCAGCAAATCGGGGTCAGGAAAATAGCGATAGTCCATTGCGTCTTCTTTGACCCTCATTGTAAACGTTCTATTTTTATCGGAATCATATAACCGAGTTTCTTGAATTATTTTTTCGCCTCTTTCTACGAGATCAACTTGGCGATCAATTTCAAATTCCACGGCTTTTTCAATAAATCGAAACGAATTTATATTTTTTAGTTCGACCCGCGTACCTAATTGCTTTTCGCCGACTCTCTTCACGCTGACATTACAATCGCATCGCAGTGATCCTTCTTCTAAATTGCCGTCACAGACGTCAAGATAGCGCACTATTTGCCGAATCATTTTTCCATATTCAGCTGCTTCTTGCGGCGAGCTTAAATCAGGACCTGACACAATTTCAAGTAAGGGAACGCCGGCACGATTGTAGTTCAAAAGTGTAAACTCCCCAGAGTGAGTGGACTTGCCCGCGTCTTCTTCCAAGTGAGCGCGTGTAATGCTGACTCGCTTTTCATAGGTGGGCATTTTTAATTGCACTTCGCCATGTTCACAAATGGGTTCTTCAAATTGCGAAATTTGATAGCCCTTGGGTAAATCAGGATAGAAATAATTTTTCCTAGCAAAAACCGACTTCTGCCGAATTTGACAATTCAAAGCCAAGCCCGTTTTAATAGCTAAATCCACCACTTTTTTATTTAGCACGGGCAATGAGCCAGGCAGCCCCGCGCTGACCGGCGAAATGTTTTCATTGTCACCGGCTGAAAATTCAGTTCCATCGGATGAAAATATTTTGCTTTTCGTATTCAATTGAACATGAATTTCGATTCCGATTTTGGCTTCATAGCCACGCACTTCGTACGACATTACTCAAACCCCTTTGGGTGCATCCCTGTAACTTCAGATGTTTCTTCCAGTGCCGCTGCAATATTTAACATAGTTTGTTCATCAAAATCTTTGCACATTAATTGAAGACCGATAGGCAAACCAGATCGACTCATAGCGTACGGCAAGCTCATTCCGGGTATTCCCGCTAGGTTAGTCGAAACAGTAAAAATATCGTTCAAATACATCGCAAGGGCGTCTTCAATTCGTTCGCCCAATTTAAACGCTGGCGTGGTAGAGACCGGAGAAATTACCGCATCACATTTTTTAAAAACTTCATCAAATTGACTTTTCAACATTCGACGGACTTGGGATGCTTTGCCGTAATAAGCCTCGTAATAACCACTCGACAAGCAGTAAGTACCCATAATTATTCGCCGTTTAACTTCAGGGCCAAAACCGGTCCCTCGTGTTTTAGAATAAAATGTATCCAAACTGACACTCGACAAATCTTGAAAGTCATATCTATATCCATACTTTACACCGTCGTATCGAGACAAATTAGAGGACGCTTCGCTTGATGCAATTAAATAGTAAATAGGAACCGCATGTTCTGTTAGCGGAATGGAAACTTCTACAATTTCAACACCCAGCTTTTTTAAATTTGATGTCGCTAGTTCCAGCGATTTTTTGACATCGCTATCTAGTTGATCAGAAAAAAACTCTTTTAGTATTCCAATTCGCTTGCCTTTGATCGATTTATTGAGATTATCGCAAAATCGGGTTTCAGCTTTTTGCGCTGTCGTTGAATCCATTTCATCAAAGCCGCAAATGCTATCTAGCACCAAGGCAGCGTCTTCAACTGAGTTTCCCATGGGCCCAGCCTGATCTAAGCTTGACGCATAAGCGACAATGCCATATCGAGAAACACGTCCATAGGTTGGTTTAACGCCGACAACACCACAAAAACTAGCGGGCTGCCGAATCGAGCCGCCTGTGTCAGTTCCTATTGTCACCGCTGCCAATCCCGCCGCTTGCGCCGCAGCCGAGCCACCGCTAGAACCCCCGGGGACACAATCTAAATTCCAAGGATTGCGACAAACCCCATAGGCCGATGTTTCGTTCGAACTACCCATCGCGAATTCGTCCAAATTTAATTTACCCAATACCAATCCGCCATTTTTTTTGATTCGGCTAACAACAGTTGAATCGTATGGGGGAATAAAATTTTCAAGTATTTTCGAGGCTGCCGTAGTTCGAATTCCTTTCGTGCAAAGCATGTCTTTGATTCCAAAAGGAACCCCGACAAGCTTCAGCGAATCTAGGTTTTCACCTTTGGCAATTCTCTGATCCCACTCACCAGCCTGAGTTAAGAGGTTTTCATTCATAGTTAAGTAGGCGTTTAATTTTGGATTCAGTTCAGTTACCCGCTTAAGATAAAACCGAGCGACCTCAGTAGCTGAAATTTTTTTGCTTTTTATTGCGATACTGATTTGTTTCAAAGACGATTTTAAAATATCCATTTTTTTCCTAAACTACCGGTGGCACTTTAAATAGGTTGCCCGCTCGAGACGGGGCGTTTGCTAATATATCTTCTGTTTTAACTTCGGATTTCTTTTCATCTTCACGCCAGTAAGATTCAATTTCAATAGGCGTCACTAATGGCTCAATTCCTTTGGTGTCCACTTTTTCAATTTGATTAAAAAAATCTAATATTTTTCCGAGCTCGTTAGCCAATTGTTTGGATTCATTTGGCGTAAGCTCCAAGCGACTCAAATGAGCCATTTTTTTTAATGTTTCCGAGTCCATACTGATTCCTCTTTTTTTAGTGCGAATTCCAATCATTGGGTCTTACTCTGAATAAGAGTAGAATAATTTAGTTTTAGGATCAATTGGGTAGTTGTGTTATCATATTTTGAGACCCCGCAGCCAATCATGGATCTCTTTTATCACTAACTCCGTGGTTTCTGGGGACGTAAATTCACCCGCCAAAACGTGGTCTGAAGAAGGAATCTCGACTAGCCTCTTGCGAGGGTCTTTAATTTCGGAAAACTTCTCGAAAATCGCGCTGTTTAGAACGACATCATCATTCTGTGTGTAAAGCATCAACACGGGAACCTGAATTTTGGAAAAGTCGAGTCCTCGAATGTATTCCACGGCTTGCATAAGCGCGGCTGCCCCGTCCCGATGATAGGACGTATTCCAGTAGTTTTCCATGGCCGGATTTTTCGGGGTCCATTGTTTTATTTCTTCAACTAACAGAACCTTTAAAAGCGGTCCAAGCCGCGTGCTCAAAAGCCACGATTTTGGGATGTTGATGGCATAGGCGGGTGCAATCAGAACCGCGGCGTCAATGTCTAGCTTTTGTACCAAGCCAGCCGAGATAACCGCCGAGCCGGTTGAGGTTCCAATAAAAACTTTTTTCCCGCCGAGGCGACCGCCTATTTCTACGGCTTCGTAAAGTGCATCAAAAAAACCTTGGGTCTTGTAGTCTTTAAAATCGTTTGCCGATTCGCCATGAGCTGGAAACCGTGTTAAAAAATAGTTTGCCGAAAACTGTTTGGCTAAGGATTCGACAACTGGAAAAATTTCTTTTCTTGTCGCTGAAAAACCCGGCACATAAACAAAAGAAAAGTCCGTCATAGCTTTAGGTCCAAAAAAATTTATTTTTTTATCACATTCCTTTTTCAAATTAGGATATGTTTTTTCCTTGTTTTCAATCGCATCTCGAAGATCTCCAAGCTGAAATTTGGACCATTGCGGGTGATAGCCCGAATAGTCGCTGGCAACAAACGGTTTCTGAAACAAATAACCTAACAATACGACCAAGAAAATAAATGTTAGGATAAGCGTTAATTTATAATTTTTAATTTTTTTCAATGTACGCTCGGAGAAATAATTTCTAATAGTAGTACTGGGTTTTCACTCGGCAATCAATGCTTGCCTTGAAACTGAAAATGAAGTCTAAATACGGGATGTCTTCAATTAACAATCAAAAACTAATTGCGGAAAAACTCCTTGCTCGCATCGAAAAAAAACCGTCTAAAACTTCTGAGGCTGACTATTTGGCACTTGTCGACTGGGTTGCGTTGCTTGACTATCACTATCACACTCTAGATAAACCGCTGGTATCCGACAAAGAATACGATAGCTATTTTACAGCACTGAAGGCTATGGAAGAAGCGAATCCTGGATGGCTTATTCCCAATTCTCCTACGCATCGAGTAGGGGGTAGAGTTTTAGCGGGTTTTACAAAGGGAACTCATCGACTGCCCATGTTGTCATTATCCAATAGTTATAATCCCGACGATCTATTGGACTTTGATACGCGTGTTCAAAAGTTTCTAAAATCAAAAACTGGTTTTGAATACTTCTGCGAGCCAAAATTTGACGGACTTTCTATGGAGCTTATCTATGAAAAAGGGCTGCTGGTAAAAGCCCTCACCCGTGGCGATGGAATCATTGGCGAAGACGTGACTCAAAATGTGAAAACTATTAAATCGATTCCCCTAAAATTAAATGCAAAAGCGCCTCCCTTGCTTTTGGAGGTCCGTGGCGAAGTTCTACTGAACAAAGATGATTTTGCCGAACTCAATCGTTTTCAAGAAAGCGAGGGGCTGCCTGTGTTTGCTAATCCTCGAAATGTGGCAGCGGGTTCGATTCGGCAATTAGACTCCAAAGTTTCGGCCTCAAGGGCGTTGAAGTTTTTCGGTTATAATTTAGGCGCTTACGATGGGATTAGCTTTACGAGCCAGTCCCATATTTATGAAACCTTTCAAGAGCTTGGAATTCCCACTTATGCCGAATCCACCGTGATCTGCTCGGACATCAAAGACGTCATTAATTTTTATAACAAACTTGAAACCACCAAAAGAAGCCTTCCCTTTGATATTGATGGCCTTGTGGTAAAAATCAATTCCTTAAAAATTCAAGAGGAACTAGGACTGGTCGCAAAAAGTCCTCGGTGGGCAACGGCAGCTAAATTTAAACCGGATTCAGGTGAAACTGTTATCGAAGATATTTTTTGTCAGGTTGGACGAACCGGTGCCATCACGCCTGTCGCTTTGATGAAGCCCATTAAAGTAGGCGGAGTTACGATTAC
This sequence comes from Pseudobdellovibrionaceae bacterium, assembly GCA_043757515.1. Classification (GTDB taxonomy): domain Bacteria; phylum Bdellovibrionota; class Bdellovibrionia; order Bdellovibrionales; family Bdellovibrionaceae; genus UBA2316. Next base: position 6,210 of record JAYVPD010000042.1, on the reverse strand, counting down.
CCATGCAACCTTGCACAACCAAGAAGAGATCGATAGGAAAAATGTTCGAATTGGTGATTTGGTAATCATCCAGCGCGCCGGGGATGTTATCCCGGAAATTATCGGTCCGGTCCTAAACAAGCGGCCAAAAAATTCTAAGCCTTTCAAAATGCCAACAACGTGCCCCGCGTGTGAAAGCGATTTGCTGGCCACTGAAGATGAAGTTGTTCTTCGTTGTGTAAATAGCAAGTGTCCTGCGATTTTGAAAGAATCGCTGAAACATTTTGCCAGTCGTCGAGCCATGAATATTGAAAAAATGGGGGATCGCTGGATAGAAATTTTTGTCGACAATAAATTAGTAACCTCATTTGCAGATTTTTTCAGTTTGAAAAAAGCGGATCTTTTGTCGCTCGAGCGGCAGGGTGAAAAATCAGCCGATAATATTTTGGCTTCGATTGAACAAAGCAAAAAAACAACGTTGGCTCGGTTTATCTACGCACTCGGCATTCGCTACATTGGCGAAACAACCGCAAAACATTTGGCAGACCATTTTTTAGAAATAGATCGGTTTGTACAAGCAGGTGAAGACGAACTAATGAAAATTCCTGAAATTGGAGAAAAAGTAGCGCGAGCAGTTTTGAGTTGGATCAGCATCGCATCTAATCGCAAACAAATTGGGCGTTTAATAGAAGCAGGAATTCAACTTGCAGCCGCTAAAGTAAATGTTTCTGGGCCACTCAGTGGAAAAAGTTTTTTAATTACTGGAACTCTGTCTTTGCCTCGTGAAAAAGCTCAGGCCTATATTCAGGAAAACGGCGGTAAACTTTTAAGTGGCGTTTCTAGCAAATTGAATTTTTTAGTTGTCGGTGATGAGCCTGGTTCTAAACTAGAAAAAGCTACGAATCTTGGTGTCGCGGTAATTGGCTGGAGCGAAGTCTTGGAAATGATTCAAAACAAATAGGGCTTCAGATGAAGCCCTATTGCAATTTAAATATCTTAAAAATTAAAAACGTTAGCTTTAGATATGATCAATAATGATATCACGATCCATAACAGTCTTACGACCATCAGCCTTGGCGCTTTCGATACCTTTTAAGCACAGTCTTTCAACTGCTTTGCTTAAAACTTCGATAGTCGCTGCGGACGTGTTCATATCGCCTTTTTCTTTGACAATTTTTTTAATTTTGCTCGTTACTACAAGAATGTCTGCCATTTCTAGCCTCCAGTTAAATCGATGAGGCTTGATGGTTGCACATTATATTCGATCTGGACAAAAGCTTTCTTATTTAATGCGCTGCAGATTTTTGTATTTGATCAATTCGGCAATGCGTTTATTTTCACTTTCCGCCGGAAAAATCCAAACAAAATTCTTTTGATCGATAGGTTTAGTGCACTCGATATCCAAATAACCGGGGGACCAGGTGCCCGAGTTTAAATGTTCGATTCCACCAATCATTTCATGTCTAGGAATGTGGGTGTGCCCAAAGACTATTCTAGAAACTGAACTAATATGCCCCGCGATTGCTAATATTTTTTCATCGGGCTCTTTATAGCCTGAAACGTGTGAAACAATAGATTTGGAATAAAACAGGAAAAATGGAATCAAAAACAAAAGCGGGATAAATCCCCAAAAAAGTGAAACATCAAAAAACGACTTCAATAGTGAAAAAAGCACGTAAACGAGGTAAAACCCGACCAGAATTAAAAAGGCGCGATCTAACCAAAGCTCTCTCATAATAAGAATGGGGTCACGACTCGAGTTTTCCACAAACAGCTCTTTTAGTTCCCTTACTTGCCTCGGTGTAGCATTGGCTTTATAGGCTATTTCGTTAACTCGTTCTTCGGTTTTCAAAGGATTTTTCATGGGCTCGGCAAATTGGTCTTTTACGGTATAAAACAAGGTCCAAACGGCACCGACAAACCAGGTTATTACAAGAAACGGTTGTGCCCTAAGCATATATTTTAAAAACATGTGGACGTATTGCCCAATGCCCAAAATGTAATTCGCATCATAGTGAGGATTAAAAAATCCCATCCCATTCATTATATAACGACTAGCTAGATTACCAAATGGCAGTTTTAAATAGGGGTAATTGTACCCTTTCACAAATGGGTTAATTGGGTCATCGTATACACAATACGGGTCATACTGATTTCCATGTTCAATCAGGGTATCTTGGTTGGAAATATAAAACCATTCGTTAAAGCGAACCTGCCGATCTTCGTTAGGCTCTAGCCGCAAAGAACTTAAAATTGATTTCTGCACACTTTTAAAGTGAAGTTCAACGTCATGGTTTCCCATTATAAATACAACTCTATTTCCTGTTTTTATAAACTCGCTCAGGGCTGAAAAAAACTGGGGGTGATCGTTAACAATTCTATCAATTTTATAAAGTGATCTTTCTTCCCTTGGCTTTAATCCACGCAATTTTTCAAGCCAGGAAATCTTATAAACAGCGTCTTTAGGAACGGACGTCACTGAATCGAAATCAAAAATGTCCCCATTTAGAACTAATTCAATTTTTTCGCCCTTAGCTTTGGTCGCGATCACTTTAAGAAAATCATCAAATTCATCGTCAAAAAAAAATTCTTTAGTTTTAAATTTCTTCCAAAGTGGAAACTTGGGATGGACGGGCTCGGCTTCACATAAATGAAGATCACTAATAATTGCTGTATAATTTGCTTTACTGAAATCCTCAGCCGTCATAAATAAACAGTATGTCTTTTGATTTGAAAACTCAAATACAACCTCCAGTAATCATAGTTGGCCTAGCTCGAAGTGGGGTGGCCGCCTATAAGTTACTGCTGGCCAGCGGGCTTGAAGAAAGTGACATCATCACCTACGATCAAAATCGCCCCGAAGCGCAGCTAAAATCCGAGGCCGAACTTGAGTCCCTCGAAACAATCAAAACAGCAGTTATTTCGCCTGGGGTGCCGCTTTCCAAAGCGTTCATAAAACGATGGCGGGACAAAGGTGTCAAAATCACAAGTGAAATCAATTTGGGCTTGAGTCAGGTCACAAATGAAAAAATAATTGGCATCACTGGCTCTCTTGGAAAGAGCACAATTACAAGTCTTATTGGTGCGGGGATTCAATCCTTTGATAAAAATGTTTTTGTTGGTGGAAACCTCGGGACGCCCTTTTGTGAATATGCTTTGAGCCTAATTAAAAATCCATTTCAAAGACCACAGTGGCTCGTGCTAGAACTTTCTAGTTATCAGCTAGAAAATGCTGACCTTTTGAGCCTTGACTACAGTTTAATAACATTTCTTTCGCCCAATCACCTAGAGCGCTATTCCGGTTTAGAAGACTATTACAAAACCAAGTGGACGATACTCGATAAAACAAAAGAGAAAACTATTTTGAACGAAAATGGCGGCGACATTCGCGTGTATGCGGAATCCAGAAAATCCAGCAAAATACGTTGGTCGACTGAATCGGCTAGTTTCATTGAGCCTCTGCATCTTGAAAAGGCCGCTTTGATTGGAAAACACAATCAAGATAATCTAGTAATGGCCGCGACGTTAGGAAATGAATGCCAGTTTCCAGAAAGCTATTTCGAGGCCATTAAAAGATTTCGCGGTCTGAAACACAGGCTTGAAAATCTTGGTACCAAGCGCGGCGTTATGTTTATAAATGACAGCAAGGCAACGACTATCGACAGCGTGAAAGCAGCCGTCACCGCGACTAAAGAGTCTTTTTCTGAAATTCCTGTTTTTTTATTTTTAGGCGGACGGGATAAAAAACTGCCTTGGTCTGATTTAAAGAACTATGCCTCGGATCCAAGATTACATCTTTTATTTTTCGGGGAATACGGCGCTCAGATAAAACAGATATTGCAGTCGTCCGGGCCTGATTTTAAAACTTTGAAGGCATTGCTGGCCTACCTTGGAAGTGAAAAGTTCCCGCCTAAAAAATCTGAAGGTGCTGAGCCGACTGATAAAAAGACCCTTGATTCCATTGCCCTATTCAGCCCGGGCGGCGTCAGCCAAGATGAGTTTTCAAGTTTCGAAGACCGTGGTGATTTTCTTAGATTTTGGTTCAACAGGCTTAGTTAACCTTCAAAATTCAATTAGATGGCCCCATCTAATTTATAGGTAAAAATAAAAATATCACTCGACTTGAGCGGCGCTATTCTTGAATAGACTTTTTGTGACTTCGTGCCAAAAACCAAAGGCTCATAAATGCCTTCCGGCAAATTGTATAGGATAAATCCGCCGCCTTGAGTTCCATGATCAACGACTTTTCCTGTATAATCAAAATAGACGATGTTGTTTTTTAGGCTTACTTGGTTGGCCAGTTCTACTTCGAAATCTTCATCTACTACGAATCCAATTACAATATTGGTCGCTGGATAAAGATTCAATTTGCCGCTAGAAAAAACATAGTTCATCCAATCGCGAGACACGACCGGAACATAAATGTAGTCCGATTTTTCAATATAGGTATAGTGGGCAGGTAAATATTTTTCTGTCGGGCTCGAAAATAAAAAACTCCACCTTGCCAATGATGGCAACTGCGCCGATGCCAGGCCATTTTCAACCGCGATAGATTCGCTTTGACCCTGAATTTCCAAATTTGCAGTTTCGGGAAGGCCCGTGAAAGGGTCATAAACTTTAATATCTACGTTTTCAGATTTAACAGTATTTTGAATTTCGGCAAACGAGGTCATTCCCGGGCTGACGGTGGTGTTCACGTGGCCAAAATATTTGTCTCCGCGATAGGCCATCAAGGTCATCATGTCGCCACCTTCAACAATCAGCGCATAGTATCCATTTTCAGACGTGGTTGTGAGTTTCACATCCGGTATCATAAGGGCGTTGAAATAAACTGCCTCAAGATCTTTTGTGTTTTCTGCTTTAACACTGACGCCTGAAACCGGCCGGCCATCAAAAGTAACTTTTCCAAGCACGATTGACAGATTGGGATCATTTAAATTTTGTTGTCTAAGATCTGAAACAATTTGCTTCAAAGCAACGCCCATTTTTTCCGGAATGAGCTCTGTAGAAAAATTTTCGCCGGAAATAATAGTTTGTTGCGACGTAAAATGGCCTTTGCTTTCTACGGTCAAAGTCGTTGCTGAGTTTCGTACCACGTTGTCGAACGTTACCAAGCCATCTTTCGCTACCGGTTTTTCATTTTGTCCTTGGAAAATTGCGGCCTTGCCGCCTTCTGGTAGCGACGTTTTATTACCTATATTGTATGAACTGACCGCATGACCGCGTACGTCTGCTGTCGGCATAATTAGTATCTTTGGACCACGATGGGCGCCCGTCTTGCTTAATACGGTATCCGAAATTCTAACAACGCCTTCGCCCAAAATTTTCCCGGCATTATCAACCAGACGTCCTAATAAAAATCCCTTTAAGTCCGTTGGAAAAATCTCGTAGGTGTATTCGAGCAAATCGGCAGTGCCTTTTTCCCGGAAAACGCCCTCTTCAAACCTGCGAATTTCGATATGATGATCGTTAGTATAAGGCAACCCTCTGACTTCTACTTCGCCCACAATGCGATTCAAAGAGCCGCCTAGATCGCCAATTTGTTGGCTTTCGGCTGTGTATTTACTCTTTTCTTCTTTAGTATTGATTGCAGCGGGAGGAAGGCTCTTCTGGGGGCCATTTCCAATTACATTTGCGGTCGTTCGTGCAGCAGTCTGCTTTGACTGGCCCGCTCGATCCCACGAAACGTCTGTTTCGTTGTTCTGAATTTTTTTTCTAAAATAGGGTTTAAATTCTGCCACCCAGTTTTTTTGATCGATTAACGAAGACCTATAACCGGTTTCAGTAATATCAGCCGCAGCTTTCAGACTGCTTTTTGCGCTTTCTGGATATTGAGCACTAATTACCTGAATTTCCTTTTTAATAGTAATCGCATTAAGAACTAGTTTTTTCGAAAGTGGGTGGAAGTGATTCATTATCTCATCTTGACCTTCAGTCGATAATTGAATGACTCGCAAATTGTCTTTTTCCAAATTCTGAGAAAACGTCGTAACCAATTTTCTTTTAATATTTACCGCATCATAAGCAACGTAGGACGGATGATTTTTATTTATTTTAATTGAAACTTTTTTGCTTAAAAAAATACTCAGCTGATTATCCATTTTTGATGGATAGGTAAAAACCATAACAAAGGTAAAAATCTGCAAAACAATCCGTAGTATTCGCATCCGTACTAATAGGATCTTAAAATGCGTTGAAATCGTCAATCATATTGCGGTTTTCGAGACTTTT
>JAYVPD010000041.1:0-9632 GCA_043757515.1 Pseudobdellovibrionaceae bacterium | reverse complement strand
CTTCATAAATTTTCCCTTTTGCTTTTCAAACAGAATCCTTTGATTTTGATGATTTCACCTTTTATTATTGGGTACTGTGCGGTTTCCCGAATACTCATTACTCCTGTAATTCGCCCATTTGGACATTGTGCTCTGATTTTATTTTCTAGATGATCTACATAGGCAATACTATAGACGCCAGCCCCCGTATGGGGACCCATTTGAAAATACTGCAAAAATGCCAGTGCATCATTGGCTTGGTTGGATTCATTCTTATTTAGAAGAACAGTCGATAACGTTTTTGCATCGTTCAAATCTATTCCAAATTCGCTGACTTTGATTTCAAACGGGACCGAAGAAAGCTCAGAGGAACTTTCGATATCGCCGATCTGCACAGTATGCAAAACGGCACAGCCGGATAACAAAAGGGAACCAAGAAACAATAGGTGTACTTTTAGTCTCAAACTAATGACCAGGCAACTTTGGAACTTCCACTACCGGCGGACTCACTACAGGCGCTGTAACTTTGACGGCTGGCACTGTCACTGTTGGCGCTTTCACGTCAGGGGTTTTCACTTCAGGAACCTTTACATCAGGAACCTTTACATCAGGAACCTTCAAGTCAGGAACTTTAACATCGGGTGGCTTTATGGCCGGTGGTTTTATACCTTGCCCCGCTTTTTTCATTTGCTCGGCACTCTGGCTCAAGTTTGACTTGGCATCGGAGGTGGCTTTTTGCGCGACCGCTGCCCCCTGTTGACCAGCGACTGGCACCGCAGTAACGGCCGCTTTTGCTTTTGCAGCGCTCGCATCACCATGGGTTTTAATCGCATCCATTTGTTTTTTTAGCTCCGCTTGCTTTAAGGCCTCCGCAGCTTGCTGCTGTTTTGCTGCCGCCTGCTTTTGAGCATCGGTCAATTTATCACCACCAGCTTTTTTTGCGAGCTCCGCTTGTTTTTGTGCATTGGCTAATTTTTCTGCCTCACGCTTTTTTTGATCTTCCGTTGCTTTCTGGGCAGCAGCCGCTTTAGCTTTCTGATCGTCGGCCTGTTTTTGCGCAGCCATTACTTTATCCGCTTCTGCCTTTTTAGCAGCATCGGCCTCTGCCTGCTTTTTCGCGGCATCATCGGCAGCTTGGTTCACAGTATTACCAGCCTTATTTAGAGATTTGGCCGCGTCCCCCAGTGGATTCGAGTTTGCAAAAGAAAAACCAAATAGGGCGATAAGTAAAAGTCTGCTTTTCATAATAGTCCTTTATTTTAAAACATTAGATTCAATAAATAAATCATAAGTGATGTTTTTTCCCTGATCAAGCAGTTGATTCACTTCTAGGATACTGGACCAAGCAGGGCCATTCCGGTCTTCCAATTGTCACCGGCACCCAACGTTAAAAAAATATCACCGGGGCGTAGTACCTTTTTAAGCGCTTCTATTTTTGAGCTTGAATTGGGAAGATAGAATTTATTTTCAATTTTTATCTCTTCATAAAGCCGCTTAGCATTTATATTTGGAATGGCCGCTTCGCCGCCTGAATAAATGTCTGTCAAAATCAAAACGTCAGTTAAATAAAAGCAGTTTATAAATTCGTTCCAGCAGCTTTGCGTACGTGAAAAACGATGCGGCTGAAACAAAGTCACCAGTCTTTGGTCCGGAAATTTTTCTTTAAAGGCCTCCAAAACCGCCCGTACTTCTGTAGGATGATGTCCGTAATCATCATAGACTTTGATCGAGTCAACTTCACCTTTAAATTGAAATCGGCGATCAACGCCTTGAAAGTTTCGCAATCCTGCCAGAATTGTAGGGATAGTTATACCGCACTGATAGGCAGCTACGAAAGCTGCCAAAGAATTCAAAGCATTGTGTCTGCCGGGAACTTGCAGAGACAAGTGGCCTAGGCAGCTTTCACTTTTGGTCTTTCGGTCGTTTACATAAATGTCGTATTCGCTCTTTTCGCCTTTTAAATAAAAGTCATTTTCAGAAGAAAATCCATAGAACAAGCATCGCTTAGGAAAGCCTTCAAATAGATTCCTAGTTACTTTATCGTCGCCACAAACAATCACATATCCATAAAAAGGAACTCTTTGAGCAAATTGGTAGAAAGACTTTTGTACATTATCAAAGGTCTTATAAAAATCCAGATGATCGGAATCAATATTAGTAATGATGGCTATTTCGGGCGACAACTTGTGAAAACTGCCGTCGCTTTCGTCTGCCTCTGCAATCATCCATTCACCATCCCCCAACAAAGCGGTCGAACCAATTTTTTCAAAGCGTCCACCGACCACAATTGTCGGTTTCAAATTGGCTTGTATAAAAACCGAGGATATCAAACTAGTTGTCGTAGTCTTTCCATGGGTGCCAGCAACGGCAATGCCCCGTTTTGATCGCATAATTTCGCTCAAAGCTTCAGCCCGGGGAATTACGGGAATTTGTTTTGTTTTCGCAGCTATCCACTCGGGATTATCTTGTTTTACAGCGGAACTGTAAACCACTACGTCCACATCGCCCAGATGGGACTGGTCATGGCCAATGAAGACTCGCACACCTTTTTTTCTAAGGTCTTCGGTATTGGCACTTTCAGAAATGTCGCTGCCACTGACTTCATGACCGATATTTTTTAAAAGCTCAGCAAGTCCGCACATGCCTATGCCACCTATCCCGATAAAATGAAATTTTGATTTTTTGAAATTCATCTATTTACTCGTTATCAAATTGCAAATTTATTAATTTTTCTGCAATTTTTCGTGCCGAATTGGGTTGATAAAAATACTGAATCTGTTCGCTCATTTTCTTCAACACTCCCGGCTGGTTTTTAAGCTCGATAATCAAATTAAAAAGTGATACCGGAGTCAAATCTTTTTGTTCCATCATTCGGGCCGCATTTTTAGAAACCAGAGACTGCGCATTTTTTTTCTGATGGTCGTCTGCCGCGGTCGGCAATGGAATTAAAATGCTGGGTTTTTTAGCAGCTGCTAGTTCTGCTAATGTACTAGCACCTGATCGACAGATTATCAAGTCTGCCCACTGGTAATAATTTTCCATATCGTACACGTAATCCATTGCTTTGACGTCAATAAGCCCAGAATAACTTGTATGTACCCCTTCAAAATCCGCCGGACCAGTTTGATGAACAAACGATACATTTTCAAATTTGAACTCTTTTAACATAGCCGATACACACGTATTAATGGCTCGGGCGCCTTGCGAGCCGCCAAATACTAGAATGTGAAATTTTCCATCACTTTCTTTTTCGTCGCCATCCAAAAGATGAAGCCGTTCTATTTCTTCCCGAACCGGAAGACCCAGAACTTCAACCTTTTTAGCTTTCATTTTTTTCTGACTCTCTTCAAAAACCAAAAATGTCTTCCTAACAAATCGCGATAGAATTCTATTGGTTAACCCTGGATGTGCATTGGGTTCCCAAAGGGCCGTCGGGATTCCCAAGGCTGAACTAGCCAAAACAAATGGCCCAGAAGCGTATCCGCCCACACCTAAAACCAATATTGGCTTTTTTTCAATAACCAATGCCAGCGATTTTACAAAAGCCCAGGGTAACTGAAACACGGTTTTTATTTTTTTTAAAAACCCACCTTTGTAGTTCAGTTTACCCACAGATATAAATGAAATTACAAAGCCATGTTTGGGAATAATTTTAGATTCAAGACCATCTGGCGTCCCCACAAATTCTACATTGAGTTTAGGATTCAATGCCTGCAAAGCTTTGGCAATGGTTAGGGCCGGATAAATGTGCCCACCCGTTCCGCCCCCAGCAATAATTATCGTTTTCAATTCAGACTTCTTTCTGTGTTCTTTTCAATATTTACTAAGACTCCAAATAGAAACATAAAAACAACTAAAGAGCTACCACCATAGCTTAAAAATGGCAGAGTTAACCCTTTGGTTGGAAAAAGTCCCATCGTAACACCAGCGTTGATCAAAAAGTTGAGTCCGAATAATACCCCGCCACCAACACAAATAGATTTAAAGAAAGGCGATTTAGTTAAAATACCTATTTGAAATATTCGAAAGACAATGTATCCGTACAGGCACAGAAGCACAACCAGGCCTAAAAACCCGAGTTCTTCACCAAACACGGCTAAGGTAAAATCGGTGTGCGCCTCTGGAAGGAAAAATAATTTGCCCTGTCCATTTCCAAGTCCAGCCCCAGTCGCACCACCCGAGTGAAAACTCAACATAGATTGAATCACTTGAAAACCTTTTCGTTCGGGATCCGACCAAGGATCTAAAAACGTCATGATTCGAGCCCGACGATAATCCGATTTCATCACTAGAAAATAAAATAAAGGGACAGACAATGTCGCCCCCGAAACTATCCAACGCCACGAAATCCCATATAGAAAAAATAAACTGACAGCGGTGATAAATAGAATTGTGAAACTTCCAAAATCGGGCTGTTTTAGTAATAACCCTAATGGCAAAGCCAGTAATGAAAACCGAATAAACAGGCTTCGCTTTGAAATAAAATTTTTCTCCGAAAATAAAATAGTCGATAAATAAAAAACTAAACTCACTTTTAATAACTCAGCCGGCTCGAAACGAAAGCCCATTGGTAACTGTAACCAGCGAATAGCACCGCCTACTCGGACCCCTAAACTAGGAATAAGAGTTAAACCAACTAGTCCGATAGAAAAAACCCAGAAAACCCAGCTTAGCTTTTCAAACCAATCCAACCGGATGCAATAGGCGATAAAAAAAGCAGCGAATCCGATTAAGGTAAACAGAATTTGCTTTTTTAAAAAAAAGAGTCCGTCCCCGTAACTTTCAAAAGCAAAAATATAACTAGAGCTGTAAACCTGGACAAGGCCCAACCCCACAAGGGTAAGCAGTGCCAAAAAAAGGTTTGACGATAAAGCTCTAGTCATTTTTTTACTATTCTAATCCGTCACCAGATCCAGTAGTGGCTGGAGTGCTCTGTTTTACGCCAGCGGCAGGCACTGACGACTTGGGCTTTTGATACCCGCAACAAAAAATTACTCCAAAAATATCAGAGGCATTTTTATAATTAGTTATAGAGTAAGGTTTTGAGGTGTCGCATTTTTTAGACATCTGCAAAGTCATTTCGACGTCGACATCATTATGTGCGTCTCCGTTCACGAATTCACAATAGTGACCTGAACTAGAGGCAACTTTATTTCTTTCTTCTTGTCTTTGTTTGTACCCGGTTGAACAACCAGAAAAAATAAATAAACAAGCCACTGCAAGCGATATCAAATTCCCTTTTGATAACATAGACGTCTCCTTTTATAAAATAAGATTATAAGATAGCGATCGAGACGTCTATTCAAAAAAAGATTATTGGAACTTCCTAATAATTTGCTTAAAGTAGTCGCCGCGTTCTTCGTAACTATCAAACATATCATGGCTAGAACAACCCGGAGATAGCAATACGATATCGCCAATCCTAGTCTTATGGAATGCTATCAAAACCGCCTCTTCAAACGTACCGATTAAAAAGGTTTCAGAAAAATCACCCAGCTCGCGATTAATTCTTTCTTTAGCTTCACCGACCAGGATCAAAGTCTTGACCTTGCGTTTAATCATCACACGCAATGGTTCATAATTTAAGTTTGTGTCTTTACCGCCCATGATCAAAATTACGTTATCATCAAAGGTATCTAAGGACCTTAGTACAGCATGAACGTTTGTCGCTTTTGAATCATTGTAAAAAATCGCGCCGCGAACCTTTCTAACATATTCAATTCGATGAGGCAGACCCGCAAAATTATCAATCGTTTTCTGAATCGCCTCTTTAGTTGCGCCGTGTTCGCGTGAAATCAACAAAGCTGCCATTATATTTTCAATACTATGTTTTCCCCGAGTCTTAATATTTTTGGTTGAAAACACTTCGACATCCGGCCCCGTGCGAACGCGAATTTCGTCCGCGATATTTACGGCACCACCGATATTCATAATTTGTGGTTCTAGAGCCGGCTTTCTAGAAAAATAAAATATTTTTCCACGCTGAACTGCTGGATCGCGCGCAAGTTCAACCACCGCATTATCATCTGCATTTAAAATTGATGTAGTGGATTGATTTGTATTCCTAAACACTCGTCGTTTAGCATTTATGTATTCTTCCATCGATCGATATCGGTCTAAATGATTTTCCGCCAAATTTGTAAATACAATATTTGAAGGATTGAACGATTCTGTATGTTCAAGCATGAATGCTGAAACTTCAACAATCACTAGCTGAGCTTTTTCACTGAAGCGTAAATAATCAGTTAATGGTTTTTCATTGGAACCACCAACCCAGCATGTAATTCCACTTTCTTTAAGCATTGCTTCACTAAGTCTAGCAACAGTGGTTTTTCCATTTGTTCCAGTAACTCCAACCATAGGCTCTTTGATAAAACCTTGAGCAAATTCAAATTCACCTGTGATCTTGATTCCCTGACTTCGAGCATATTCGAAAATCTTTAAAATAGGCGAAACACCCGGGCTTAAAATTACCAGATCTTGCTGCAAAAATGTCTTTGGCGAATGCGATCCCAATTCAAATTTGATTGGCATTCCTTCCAGAGGCTCTAGCTGCGCCGATAATTCCGGTTTTGATTTGTGATCAGTAACGGTAACTTGGGCTCCGTGTTGAGTCAGGAAATGACAAAGTGACACCCCTGTCTTTCCCAATCCCACTACCAAAATCCGCTTGTCCTTTATTTCCGATAACTCTTTATACATATTGCCTCTTTGTTAAAAAAATATTTTTATCTAATTTTTAAGGTAGCTAGGCTTAAAACAGCCAGCAAAATAGAAATGATCCAAAACCGCACGATAATTTTAGTTTCAGTGACGCCTTTGAGTTCAAAATGATGATGGATCGGCGCCATTTTAAAAATCCGTTTGCCCGTCAATTTGAAAGAAATCACCTGGGTGATTACACTCAATGCTTCTACAACAAAAACGCCACCTAAAAAAATCATTAGTATTTCATTTTTAGTCAAAACAGCCATAGTTCCTAGAAAACCACCCAAACTTAAACTTCCGACATCACCCATAAATACTTGTGCGGGGTACGCATTGAACCACAAAAATCCCAATCCCGCAGCGACAATTGTTGCCGCCACTGGAGTCAACTCACTTGCGCCCGAAACATGCGGAATTTGCAAATAGGCGGCGATACCCGTGTGGCCAGCGACATAGGCAAATAATCCTAAGGTCGAAGCTGAAATTATCACCGGCACAATCGCCAAGCCATCAAGCCCATCAGTTAAATTAACGGCATTAGCTGTTCCCACTATAACCAAAGATCCAAAAAAAATATAAAAATAACCTGAATCAAATTGGAATTCTTTTACAAACGGAACAACTATTTGCGTCGATAGATTATAATACTTTATTAAAACAAACAAAGTGACACCCGCAATTAAAAACTCTCCTAGCAATCGAATTTTTCCGGACAAGCCTTTGGCATTTTTCTTACTTACTTTTAAATAGTCGTCGATATACCCAATACCGCCATATCCCCACGTAATCAGCAATACAGCCCAAACAAAAGGATTCCGCATATCAACCCATAAAAAACAAGGAATCAGTGTCGACAATAAAATGAGCCCACCACCCATTGTTGGCGTACCCGACTTTTTTTTATGCGACTGTGGACCATCTTCGCGAATCGACTGTCCATAATGTTTTTCTAGTAGTCGTTTAATAAAAATAGGTCCCCAAATCAGGCTCAAAAAGAAAGCTGTAAAAAAAGCGATGAAAGTGCGAACTGTAATGTATCTAAAAATATTAAGTGCCGAAAATTCGTTGCTGAGCGAGTAAAGCCACTGATAAAGCATTCGTCCATTTCCTAGTTTTAAAAATCAATTATGGGTGTAAAGAACAGGTCTAACACACTAGTGAATTTATATGCAAGAGAAAAGTCTTATGTTGTTGATTTTACTAATGAAAATATGATTTTTATTAATTAGCGCCAATGGAAATTAGAAACGCCCTGGGTGCGCGAACTCTCTGCCCAATTGGCGCTGGTTCTGAATGGTTCCAGTGCTATAATCACCAGCAAATCTATCTTCAGGGTTTATACTATAAAATCGGCTGAGAATCGAATCGACATAAGCTAACCCTTGAGGATAATTCCGCATAGGATAGAGCTCAAAATGAAACTCAATTCCAATTCTTCTTAGAAACTCATTAACAGTATTTGGATCTTGTTTATAAACCGCCACGTCTTCTACTTCTCTAATAATGCGGGCCCAAAACCGAGAATAGGCCCTTAAGCGTTTAACGTAATTGGAATCCTGGGACTTGGGCTTGTAAGCTTTTTGATGATCCCAAAAGTGCCAAACTGACATCGATTTTGTCATGATTTGAAGTTCAACCGGTAACCCGTCCATATTGATAGTTAGATGAACCGCCCGATAGAATTTATTATCGGACCGATCATTCAATCCGCCTTTAATTTCCACTTTTGTAATACTTTGTGATACTGCTAAACCTAACTGACTAGAATAGTAGGAAATTAGCTCGTTTTGATAGTCCTCTGGCTTTTGGGAATCAAGTGACTTATTGAAAACAGGCGCAACTAAAACTGAGGCCGGTGAAACCATTAGCCGAACTCCCATAACGTCATCAATTTTATCAAATTCTTGAATCCCAGCTTTGGCTTTATTTATAATTTTATCACGAAACGATTCGAGTTCTTTAATCCTAGATTTCAAAGAAGCACTATGAACGTAGGCGACTTCTTTAAAAAAGCCTATTATCGAATTAAACTTTTCTTTATATAAATTCAATTTTCTTTGAGCCAACTGTCGTTCCTCTGGACTTATTGAATCAAAAGATTTTAAAACGGCTGACCAGACATCCAGTTGCTTGTATTCAAGCACTGTACCGTTTTCAGTAGTATGTGGAATCGCGACCTCAAACCACAGACCATTAAATCGCGCCAACCCTGAAAAATTTTGTTGCGCCAATATTTTTGAATAATAGTTAGAATCATAGACAGCCAAACAGGCATTGGGTTGGCCCGCCAGCGCCATTCTTGACTGCATTCCTAACAGTAATAGTACGATCAAGAATTTTATTGAAAAAATTAAAAACTTAGATCGCACGGTAAAACACCTTACAACTATCAATCTCGATGGACCGAGGGGCTATATTAGGACTTTGAATTTTCAAGTCTGGATTTTGCTTCTTTAATAATTGAAGTCCACGATCAAAAATTCCTTCAGCTACTAGCTCAGGTAGCCTGTGTACTACATTACCTGGAAGTGCCGGGTCCGGTTTCCATTGCAATGCCCACAATGCTGATTTCATGCTAACCGCTTGGCCACTATTTACCATTTCAATTGCTCTGCTAATTAGTCCAGCGACTAAAAGCAGTCTGTTATGATTTGTGTTCCAGTTGCCACTTGAATTTCCCTTAAGCTCGGTAGCCCAAATCATCTGAGTTTCTTGGCCCTTGTAACTATTGTAAACATGATCATCAGCTAAAAATATATTGGCTACATCAATTTCTGAAAGTTTATTATTGGGATCTAAAATAAGCTCAGGCAAAACTTTCTCTTTTAGACTAGCTTCATCAACAGCATGACCAGTGGTGGCCGATTCGCTCTGAATTGACCCACCCGATTCGGAAATGCTGACCCACCCCTTTCGCAAGCACTGACCCATGCGATTCGTGATAT
>JAYVPD010000040.1:0-9675 GCA_043757515.1 Pseudobdellovibrionaceae bacterium | reverse complement strand
CCTGGCACCTACCGAATTCAGGTCCGCGTGAGTCCCTATTTCCCATTGCCAGACGCAACGAAATGGATTACTTGGATTTATACCAATCCCTTCTTTGTTCAAAATTAACTGGGAGATTTATGAAATTTATAGCGTTTGACCTTGAAACCACAGGAACCGTTCCAGGCGCAGATTCAATTGTTGAAGTAGGAGCCGTGCGCTTTGATGG
This sequence comes from Pseudobdellovibrionaceae bacterium, assembly GCA_043757515.1. Lineage (GTDB taxonomy): Bacteria > Bdellovibrionota > Bdellovibrionia > Bdellovibrionales > Bdellovibrionaceae > UBA2316. The sequence goes on along the minus strand of JAYVPD010000040.1, from coordinate 9,467 downwards.
CCTTCAGATTGAAGCTATTTATTCTACTTTAGTAAATCCTCGAAAACCAATTCCAATGGCGGCCTCACGAGTAAACGGAATTTCAGATGATATGGTGGTAGGTAAACCGCTAATTGAAGATCTGCTGCCTTCATTTGCAGAGTTTTGTGGTGATTTGCCGATGGTGGCACACAATGCTACATTTGATTCTCAATTTCTGATTAACGATATAAAGAAATTTGAAACGCCGGCTCCTAAAGGGTTGGTAATTGATACTTTATCTATATCAAGAAAGATTTTGCCGGGCCTTCCAAATTATAAACTAGGAACCCTAGTTCATCATTTAAAAATTCCTACGTCTGAATTTCACCGTGCCGAGGCCGATGCCACTTATTGCGGTAAACTTTTTATAGAGCTTTTGGCGAGAATTTTTTCAAATGGGCAAACACCTAAGATAGAAAATTTGGTTGCCTTGACAGGCCGGCCAGAGACTCGGTTTCCACAAATTATTCGTCAACCTAAACAGCTAGATTGGCTTGCAGAACTTTAAAATTTTTTGCGCATTTTTAATATTTATATTTTGATAGTCGCGAGAAAACTGGGATTTTGAAGCTTTAAAAGTCTAAATTGTAACTTGTGTTTCAATGTCGAGCTTTTTTCGACCAGAAAAGCCTTCATTGTAACCGTGATAAAAAGTAATTTTATTTTCTGGATATTTCCAACAAAAATAACCACCACCGTTGTCAAAATCGCACAGCCAAAGACCCTTTGGTCGAAGCCCAAGTTTTTCTAATTTAGACTGCCAAAGTTCGATGTTTTTATTTACTTTTTCTTCTAAGGCCATCGCATTTTCATTTTTTTTGTCGGGATAGGCTTCTAACTGATTGATCAGTTTTTTAACCTGCCGACTGGACTCTTCGGTAAGCTTAATCACCAGAGGAAGCAATAAATTTGCTTCCTCTAACGTGAACATTTTTTTGCGATTAATAGCGAAAACAGGCGACATTAAATTCTTATCTCTGATCATCATAATCGATTCAAGGAAATAAATAGAGTAAAATACTAATTTGTAGATTTTTTAAATCAAACGCTCGGCGTTGCTCGAATTTAGTGCACTTTTGCTGAGACATTTTAATCCATTGATTTGGACATTTCAAATGCTTGACCACCACCAAGAATTAAAATTAGCAGAAGGATAATGGCAATAAGGATGTATTTAAGAAATCCTCCAATACCAATACTCTCCTCTTTTTCTTCAGTAAGTATTTTTTGCTTAGGGGGCGGTGGCTTAAGAATTGATTTTTTGCCAGGAACTGAAAATTCTTCACTGTTTTTGGGAATTGAGCGAGCAGTCGATTGTACTTTTCTCTCGATTTTTTTCTGATCTTCTTCGGTAAGGCCACTGATCGCGATCCCTCGCCCATTTCGGTCACTGGAATACCTATTTCTCTGTTGGGTTTTGAAATATTTGTCATTTCCATTTTTATCAAGATTGTTCACATAGTGCTTGCCGTTTCCCCCGGCCATATCGCTGTCAGAACCGCCTGAGTCCGACGATCTCCGTGAAGAGGCCCCTGAGCCAAAGGCTGATCTTCGACTGCGTGAGCCAGCATAAGAACCGTTACCGCCTTTTCCATTTTTACCATCTGAGTCGCTGCCGTCCCCCGAACCGCCCCCTGTGCCCTTTCCATCTTTTCCGTCTTTGCCTTTGCCATTAGAACCACTCGTATTATTTTTATTTGGGTCAGTGCCGTTATGATCAGTAGTGCCGCCGGTCCCGGTACCACCCGTGCCTCCCGGATTCGTCGCGTTTCCGCCTACAAACGAAAAATTACATTTTGGCTCACTATCTTTTAGCGCATTTGTCGTTCTTATGCCTGGCAGTTCCCCTGATGAAAGCAAACAGGACACATACGTTCCCATAAAATCTTTCATAAATTTTTGCATGGGTCTGAATAGATTTGCCATCGCCAATAGAATCATGCTGATGGTAATTACCAACAAAAGTAGGTACTCAATCATACCTTGGCCTTTTTCATTGCTAGTTACTAATTTGGACTCGACCATGACCTGCTTTCTTGTATAATAGTATACAATGGGAACACAAAAAACTCAGCCTAAATGCGTGAAAATAAATGGAAATAGATTTGCTGCCGTTTTTCTATTTTCACTCTTAGCCTTCGCTTCGGCATTTTCAGAGGAAGAGTTAATTTTGGACGAGCTTGAAGACGCAAAAATCGAAGCGCCCCCGTCTCATAATAAAACAAAGCCTCCAGTTAAAATAGATTCGAAGGCGCTTCAACTTGATACAGACTTGAAACCCGCAAAGGAAGCGGCTCTTCCGACCAAAGTCGCAGCGCCCCCGGTAAGCGGATTTTTAGCAGACGCCACAAAATTGATTGCGGAAAAAAAATATTCTAAGGGAACGGCCTTGTTATGGGCTAACATAGAATTGCTAACTGAAGCTGATTTGATAATGTTAACAAAGGCCCACTATCTGAACAAAGACTACTTCGAAGCTACCAAAGCTGCCAATCTAGCTTTGGCAAAGAACGAGAGCAATTTCGAAGCGCTCACCTATCTGGGATTGTGCCAATTGAGACGAAAGAAAGACCGGGAAGCCAAAGAATTTTTTCGCCGAGCAACCGAGATCAATCCTGTTTACACGCCGGCTGTAAACGGCATAGTAGAAATTTACGAAAAAAGTTCGAATTACTATGAATTGCGATTGATATACCAGGATCTTATTAAACGCGTAGGCGACCGAGCGGAATATTACACAAAATTATGTGATATCGACACCAAAGATGCCATTGCCGTCGGCGCGCAACAAAACTGTCGTAAAGCCGTTCAACTGGACCCTACGGTGCCAGAGAACTATTCAAATTTGGGAATTGTTTTTAAAAATATAAATAAAATGGACAAGGCCAATGAACAATTAAAAGTGGCGGCCGATAAATTTCCAAAGTCTGATATTAATCAACTTAACTATGCGAGCTTTCTGGAAGATCAAAAAAACTACATTGAAGCTTTCAAATATTATGGTCGCTGCGTAAAAATTAATGAATTTGTCGAAAAATGCTGGGTTGGCTATGCGTCCTCTAGCTATCAAATTCAAAAATTCGCGGAAACCCTTATCGGTCTTAAAAAATCGTGTGTCTTTAATAAAAAACATTCGTTTCTTGGGCGCAAGGCCGCCTCTTTTGCTCGCTCATCTAAGCAGTTGGATTGGGCTAAAAAGCTAGATGCCTTGTCTGAAATTTGCGGTAACTAAAAAAAATTTAGAAGCAATTAAACCTCTGAATGATGAAATAATTCTTTTATTGGCAGGGAAACGTTCAATATAAGTTCAAACTGAAATTTTATTTTACCTTGTGATTTAAGGTTTTCAATAATGACTAACAATTCATCAGCGTTATTCTTATTGCCCGTCAGCAACAACAGGGACTTTGGATCCATAAATCTAAGCAATCGCAAATCCACAATCGGAAATTTTTCCAGATTTAGAACTTGTAAGAATTCAAAAACGTCTCCGATAAAAGCCGTTTCAATTGTCAGTATAAAATCTAAAACAGGACTTGTGCTTAAGCTAAGGTAGCTTTCCACAATAGAGTCTTTCAGGTTTGGGATCCAAGCTTTTTTCTGGCCACCGATACTTGCTAGCCTTGTTACGCTCTGTTCAGCCGGGGCTTTATCAAAATGCGCAAGGACTTGTGACCAGCGTCCAATAATAGAACAATCTAGAATATGTGCGCCTTCGAACACCAGCTGATTGGAGGTTTTCAAGGCCTCGCCAAAACTTTCTGTCCACATTACAAAAAGGTTCACTGAACGATTTCTCCGATAACGTCATACTCCAGGCTATCTGTGATGCGGACTCGGACTATGTCGCCAACATTGGCTTCACCGGCGTTGATAAGAGTCACGCCGTCGATTTCTGGGGCCTGCTGAGAATTTCGACCTTGCAATAGTAAATCGGTTTCTTCGCTAAACCCCTCAACAACAACATCTACAATTTTTCCAATCATCTTGCGCTGCAGTTTTTTAGAAATTTTCTGTTGGGCTTTCATTAGCAAATCATGTCTTCGTTGCTTTACGTCTTCGTCTAGTTGTTCAGTCATCTTGCCTGCCGGTGTGTTTTCTTCAGGACTGTATTGAAAACAACCCACGCGATCAAATTCGTTTTCTTTGACGAATTCTAGCAACTCGTTAAATTGCTCTTCAGTTTCACCCGGAAATCCAACAATGAATTGAGTTCTTATGACAGCGTCAGGCATTTCAGTGCGAATGTTTTTAATTACTTCGACTATTTCTTCCCGAGTCATTTTACGGTTCATTTTTTTCAAAACATCCTTGTTAATATGCTGAAGTGGCATATCAAAATATTTTACGATTTTTTTTGAATTTTTAATTAGCTGAAGGGTATTCATATCCAATCCATCTGGATATAAATACAGTAACCGAATCCACTGCAAGCCTTCAACCTGATCCAATGCCTTTAACAATTCATAGGGTGATTCAGTAGCATTGGGATTTTTTTTCTTTAGGTCCCAACCATAGTCAGTAAAATCGTGGGAAATAATAATAATTTCTTTAACTCCGCCAGCAACCAGTAACTTGGCTTCATTGACGACGTTGTCTATCGTGCGCGATTGCAAGTTACCACGAATCAAAGGAATTGCGCAAAAGGCACATCGCTTTAGGCACCCTTCAGAAATTTTTAAATACGCCCGGTGTTTAGGCTGAGTATTCACCCGAGGGGTCGATGAGTCTTGTAAATAAGTAGGTAAATTAAAAAAGGTTCGTTGTGTGTTTCCCTTTCTATTGCCATCGATGATTTTGTCGATATTTTGAAATTCACCAGAACCGACAAAAAGATCAGCTTCTGGAAGTTCGTCGACAATATCAGATTTATATCGTTGAGTCAGGCAGCCGGCTACGACTAGTCGTTTTATTTTCCCTTGTTTTTTAAGCTCGCCCATTTCTAGAATTTTCTGAATAGACTCGCGTTTTGAGTCTTCAATGAATCCACACGTGTTAATGATTACTGTATCGGCTTCTTGATCTTCACTTACGATTTGGTAACCGTCTTTCATTAAGGTTCCAACCATGATTTCAGTATCAACTAAATTTTTAGGGCAGCCTAGGCTAATAAAATGAACTGATTTTTTTTCTACTACTACGTCTTGCTTCATAAAGTGATCACCTGTGCTTCTTTTGGGGGACTATATTGAAATAGTTTTGCTTTTTCTTTTTTGCCGAATTCAATATTCTTAAAAACCATTTCAGTTTGATTTCCAATATCGTCTTTGTACGACACAGAATTGATTTTTTTTGCAGAAACACGAATCACAAGGTCTTTAACCTGCAAATCTTCGCCCTTTGCTTCTAGAAAAAATGCCTTTTCATCGCTTTGAGTTTCTGTTTTTAACACTTTAAAATTCTTTTTAACTCCACCAGAGCCTAAAAGTGTAGCGAGTAAAATTTGTTTTTTTGAATTGCTATCTACTTTAGATTTAGCCACCTGAATCGGGCCAGGAAGTTCTAGGTTCGGGTGCTGAATATTCCAAATAGTTTTACCATCAAAAATAATTTGAGTTTTTTCCGGAGTATCCGTGTCCCATCGAAATTTGGATTGCGATAAATATATTTTGCCAACAAATTTAGTTTCTTTGCTTAGAACCTTAGACTTTACCGTTTTCACCACATCCATGCTTACCAGTTTAGAGTTCCTATAACGGGAAACTGTCTCATCTAGTTGCGATACCGTCGCAGCAAGGACGAATTGAGAAAGGAAAACTAACATTAGGACTACTTTAGAGAAAATGAATTTCATCACGTTTTTATATACCAAAAGGGCTCTATTTTCACTCTCTAATTATAAGTGATATCGCTTTTACATAGCCCAATCTGCCTAGATAGAACTTCGCCGCAGCAACTGTAGATCCCGTTGTAATGATATCGTCGACAAAATAGATAGTCATAGGGCCCTTTAGGGCAATTTTTTCAATTGCTTCGTCGTTACGTCGAAATCGAGTAAGAGCCTGGGTTTGGCGGTCACGTCGACTTAGCCGCTTCTGCTCTTTGACATCAATTCGCACCAAAGCCGGCACAAGCGGGAATTGGGTTAGCCGGGAGAGCGCTTCGGCAAACAAATAGGAGTGGTCTTTTTGACCTTCCCGCGCGGGGCACGGAACCAAAATAGCGGTATCCAGGAGCCGTTCAGACTTTAACCACTCGGACAGAGTGCGTTCGCCATAGTATTCCCAAGCTGCCTTTTGATGACATCCCTTTAGGGCAACGGCCAGTCGATTTAGGATTCTATTGCTGTCCCGTTGCCAGCGAAATAGTCCAAAACAGCTGACTCCCCGCACGTCAGTAAAAACGGCCCGCGTATTTTGAGCGATATGAATCAAATTCCATTCACAATGAACGCACATCATAGAGGGCCGAAAACTGAATGAACCGCAGTGAATGCAATTGTTGAATCCAATCGAGAGCAATTTAGCTAGCATTTCCTATCAAAATGCGAATTTATTGCCAACGTTTTCAGTGTTAAAAAGATAGTGAAAAGGCCTTAGTGCTTAGGGGTTATGATAGGGCAGATTTTTTAAAATCGTGAATCCCCGATATATTTGTTCAAGCAAAACAACTTGGGCCACCAGGTGATTTAAAGTAAAAGCAGACAAATTAATTTTAACAGAGGCACGCTTTTTAACCTCGTCACTAACACCATACGGTCCACCAATCAAAAAATAGGCGTGCTGTTTTCCAGAAAGCAATATGCGGTTTATGCATTCAGCAAATTTTGTTGAATTTAAAGATTGTCCAGTTTCATCCAAAAGGACTAAGTGATCATCTGGTTTCAATATCGAAAGGACCAAATCGCCTTCGCGCCTAATCCTAACATCCTTTTTATCCCGCTCATTGACTTGAGGTTTTAAAGTTTTGACTTCAAAATTTACAAAATGGCCGATTTTTTCAATATAGTTATCGTTTGCATTTTGAAACCAAGGCTCTTTGCTCGTTTGAAAACTTAGCAAAACAATTTTCATTTTTTAGCTGATGAGCCCATTTTGGAAAGGGGCGCCGAAACCTCTTTGGTTTTTAACGGACTCGCATCGCGCCAAAGTCGCTCTAGATTGTATTCCTGGCGAACAAAATCATAAAAGATATGAACAATTAAACTGCCATAATCTACAACAACCCAGCGTCCTTCTTCGGTGCCCTCAACGCTTTGAGGTAATAAATTAAACTCATCCTTCACGGCCATAGTTAAGGTTTCGGCCATAGACACCGCATGACGCGTGGATGTACCAGACGAAATCACAGTGTATTCAGCCGGAGCCGACATATTCGTTAAATCGTAACCGGTCGTTTGAATTCCTTTTTTATCATCTAAAATGCCAGCGCAAAATAAGGCGAATTCTTTATAATCTTTTACTCTTTGCCCAAAATCACGATACAAATTATGTTCTTTGATATAATTTTCAATACTCAAAGGTAAATATTTTGTAACTGGACGACCCGTTCGCAATTTTTTTCGAAGTTCAGTCGATGAAATTTCGATATCATCCAAAGTTACAAATTGAATACTGCGTCCAGTGGTGAGTTCAATAAAGTTAAATTCAATATCGGCAGTTATGTCTTTCAAGTATTTTGGTAATGATTCTTTATCTAAAGGAATATCGTAACCAGGCCGAGTGGTGACAACTAAATTTACGTCACCCAAAATTTTCTTGTAGTCTTTCCACTTATCAAAAGTCTGTAAATTGTCGCCGCCAACAATAAGATACAAATCTTTTGGCTCATAGGATTTTCTGTATTCCGCAACTGTGTCTTTAGTGTAGCTCATGCCTTTACGGGTAAGCTCCTGCGTGTCGATTTCGTAATGCTTTTCATAACTGTAAATCATGGCTTTGAGCATATTTAGTCGGTGTTCTGGGCTAGGGCCGTCGACTTCTTTTTTAAGAGGGTTTTGAAAACTAGGAATGATAAAAACTTTATCTAAGCCCATTTTTCTGCGAACGGTTTCAATGCTGTTTAAGTGTCCTAAATGGGGCGGATTGAAAGTGCCACCGAATAATCCTATTTTCATAAGCTTGCTGTTTCCTGATTATTTAAATTTTGAGTTACAAACTCGACCAAACCTTGGAGATTTTTCCCAGTGAAGGCAGAAATAGTGATCGGCTTGACGTTAAATCGTTTTTGAAATTCTGATTTCATTTTAGCTAAATCATTTTCAGATAACGTGTCGATCTTATTAAGAACCGCAAATTGAGTTCTTTCTGCTAATGGAAAAAAGCCCTCTTTGTCTTTGTTTGCTTCATCATACATTTTTAATTCATTATTGATGTCTTCATAGTCTTGCAGAGGATCGCGTTGAGACAGTCCTGATGCATCCACCATATGAACAAAAAATTTAGTTCTTTCAATATGTTTTAAAAATTGAATGCCCAGACCAACCCCTTGATGCGCACCTTTTACCAGTCCTGGAATATCAGCAACAACAAAGGATTTAAAATCAGCGACTTTTACAACACCCAAATTTGGCGTCAACGTTGTAAATGGATAGTCCGCAATTTTTGGTTTCGCTGCCGAGATTCTTGAAATCAAAGTTGATTTTCCAGAGTTAGGAAATCCAATTATTCCAACATCAGCGATTAATTTTAATTCAAGTGCGACTTCCATCTGCACGCCGTCTTCACCAGGCTGAGCATGTTCCGGCGCTTGATTCACTGACGTTTTGAAAAAGTGATTTCCTTTTCCGCCTCGTCCGCCTTTAAACAAAATAACTTCGTCCATTTCTGCAAGGTCTGCTAAAATTTGGCCTTCCATATTTTTAACTACCGTTCCTTGTGGTAACAAAAGAACCATGTCCTGTCCGTCAGCTCCAAAACAGCGAGCGGCACCACCGGGTTGGCCGCTTTGCGCGATGTATTTTTTGTTAGCGCGGTAATCGACTAAAGAATTTAAATGTGGAGTAGCACGCAAAACTAGATTGCCGCCTTTGCCGCCATCGCCGCCATCGGGGCCTCCGCGCGGGGTCATAGCCTCGCGACGAAAACTAACACATCCACCACCACCGTGGCCCGAACCTATAACTATTTTAATTTCATCAATAAATCTCATAACTACCTAGGTAAAATTGTGCACTGCTTATTATTTGAGCTCTCAGCGTTTTAATAGGATAAAATGAAAAAAGGGAGCTAAAAACTCCCTTTGTAAAAACTATATGTTAAAAAACTTTTTCGCCTATTTGGGGGCGTGGAGCCAGGGGCGCCTACTAGCCAGCTACTGGGTAAACAGAGACTTTAAGCTTCTGTTTTGTTTCTCGTTCAAACTTAACAACGCCTTCGATAGTAGCATAGATTGTCCAATCTCTGCCGGCTCGTACGTTATTACCTACGTGGAATGTTGTTCCACGCTGTCTTACTAGAATTGTTCCCGCTAAAACTTTCTCGCCGCCAAATCGTTTTACACCTAAG
>JAYVPD010000039.1:0-34161 GCA_043757515.1 Pseudobdellovibrionaceae bacterium | reverse complement strand
GGGCCTTATTTATTGGGCTTGTGATTGGAGTCGTAGCAAAATTTTTGATGCCGGGGCGTGATCCCGGCGGTTTTATTATGACGATCGTCCTTGGAATCGCGGGTGCTATGCTTGCCAACTGGGCAGGTGCCTCTATGGGCATCTATTCTTCAACGGAGACTGCAGGATTTGTGGCAGCAGTGATTGGATCTATGGTGATTCTTTTCATTTATCGTAGCGTTACAAAAACTAGTTCTAAAAACTAAAAAAAGGGGGAAAAAATGAAGTATCTTGCAATTTTGTTATGCTTAGGCATTTTCTTTAACTTTGCCTATTCAGAACAAACAGTTTCTGAAAAAAATACCGTCGAAATGAAGGCTTTAAAAAGAAAATCAAAAAAAATGGTGAATCGAATCAAAGAATCGGTTTGCGGAGAACTCACTGGAGATAGTAAATTAGAATGTTTAGCGAAAAAAACTGGGAACAGAGTTGGCGAAGTTGCAGATACCGTCAAAGATAAAACCTCTGAAATTAAAAATAAGGTAGATACCCACTAGGTTTTTGAACATATTTTGATAGTTGAACATTAATCTTATTGAAGACAACTTGGAGGTCGATATGGTAGAACTATTGTTAATTATTGTACTAGTTATCGTAATCGTAAAATTGATCTAGGAAACAAGAAATAAAAATGACGATGAAGCTAGATATTTTGTCCCTATCTAAAATCTATGAGCATGGCAATGGGTTAAAGCCGACCAGTTTCAGTGTGCAAAAAAATGAACTCGTTGCCATTGTCGGTCATAATGGAGCCGGAAAATCGACTTTGTTAAAAATTATCGGGCAATGGATTGTGCCTGACGATGGTCGAATTTTACTTGATGGATCAGATTTAAAAATGCACAAAAAATTATGCCATAGGGTTAGTTTTGTGCCAGAGGTTCCAAATTTATATGATTTTTTCACTGTCGAATATAATTTAATTTTATTTTCACTTCTGTTTAGCCAGCCTCTGAGTCAAGTTGAAGTGGTCTTAAGGCAACTTCAACTTGTTCAATTCAAAAAGCAAAAGGTCCGATCGCTTTCAAAAGGGCTCAAACAGCGTGTGAGTATTGCCAGAGCTTTAATATCGAACCCGTCAATTTTACTGTTAGATGAACCCACATCGGGATTGGACTTCGAAATGACCTGCGGCGTGTATAAATTGATTCGAAAAATGCACAGCGATAATAAAACTATTATTTTTTCTACTCATCAGCCGGAAGAAATTAAGGATCTTGCGACAAGAATTATAGCTATTCACAAGGGTGAAATTATCTTTGACGGACCTCCGCAAGATTATTTATCGTCTTCGGTGCACAAACTGATCCAAAATGACCTTCAAGTTCAGTACCAGTGAAAAATTTATTTTTTTTGGTAATCAATGACTTTTATTTTGCTGTTAAGAATAAGGGTTTTCATCTTATTTTGTTTATTCCATTTTTTATCTTTGTTTCGGAAAGGTTTTTAGACAAAAATAAAATCGAAAACGGGCCGCTCAGAGTGGCGCTGCTTCATGATTCTGCTTTAGTAAGTAAGATTTCATCTTTTGCGAAAGCGAATGAAAATTTGATGACTTTAATTGAGGTCGACGCGGCAATTCAAGGTGAAAATCTAGTTAAAGAACGCGAAATTGATGCCTTTTTGAATCAAAACAATCTGATTGTAAAACAGATTGAATCTCCGAGAACACTTTTAGTGACCCAACTATTTTCAAAATTACAAAGAACAGTTGAAAACCGAGGGCCTGATTGGATTAGCTCCGTGCAGCCTCTTCAAACAGGACGTTGGCAAAAACAAACTTTACCAACGTGGATTTTAATGTTGGTTCTTTTGGTTTCACTGGTGATTCTTCCTGCACAGGTGGCTGAAGAAAAGGAAAAAAAAATCGTGTTAGCAATGCTGCAAACTCCGATTAATGAATTTCATTGGGTTGGATCAAAGATTTGTCTTGGGTTTTTGCTTTCTTCGATATCTGTCGGAATATTGATTTTCTGTAATGGAATGTTTCCTATAAATTGGGGGCTATTTTTTATTTTTTTCACGATAACAGATTTCTGCTTTAGTGCATTTGGAATATTTTTAGGATTTCTTTGTCAAAACCAATCAAGCGCTAGAACTCTCGGTTTTGCGTTTTACTTGCCTCTTTTATTGCCGTCAGCATTGGGTGATTTCTCGAAGGAATTTTCGGCCGTTGCAAATTGGGTCCCATCATTTCCCTTTTACAAAATTTTGCCCTTTTTATTATTTGATGAAAATGTCGAAAGCTTTAAAATGTGGCCGTTGATTTATTTGTTCACTATCGGGGCCATTTCATTTTTACTGGCAACTCGACTAATTAAAAATAGATGGCTGCTTTGAGCTGTCCTCCTTTCATTACAACTTTTGAATCAGTAATTAGATCTACTTAAAAAAAAGAGTTTTGGTTTTCAAAGCGTCCGTATTTCAAAAACTTGATTCTTGGGGCTAGAATTTTGGGCGTTAGGCCGAAATGGATTTAATATTAGCTACTGAACACCCCTTGAAATCTAAACAAATCCTGATGAGATAAAAATTTGGTGACTATAGTCTGCATTTACCCGTTTAAATCGTGCTTTTTTGATCAGTTCATTTTCACTTTACTTTGCCTTCGTGGAGTTTAAAATTGCTTTCAAAGAGACGGCTATCTGTGACGAAAAATTGAAGTCAGAAGATCGGCTGGAATAGACACTGGCTTTGGTCGACAGGTAGCAAAGGAGGCGGTCAATAAAAAGCAAAACTCGGTTTGTGGTTTCCCAAGGGTTAGCTGCCAGCTTGAGCGTTGGAAAAAAAGCGAACAATCGTGGTAATGAAAGTGAAGATTCGGATCAAAACAAAGCTGAAAAAAAAATATTTAGAATATTAATTAAAAGGATTTAAAATGAAAAAATTACTTTTCGTATTGTTTATAATGAGCGCTATGTCGGCAAATGCAACATCGGGTGGACTATTCATTGAGCCCGGAGTTTCGTTTCAGAAGCAGGACACGTCTGTTAATTGGGGGGATACTTTAGGAAATTCAACTGGAGAGAATAGTGGACTAGGACTAAGTGCGCGCTTGGGTCTGCATATTGGCAATGCGCTGTTTGGCGGGGTGGATGCGCGTTACGCGGTAACCCAGTTCAAAGATTCGGCAGTGGGAACAGATGTGTCCGCAAAATCTTATAATTTTGGACCTGTGATCGGGGTGCAAATGCCCGGAATAGGGCTCAGAATTTGGGCTGGCTATGTGCTGTCTGGTGAAATTGACCAAGACCCAGTGACGAGCACTGTAATTAACTATGATGCCAGGTTTAAAGGTGCAAATGGTTATCGAATCGGCGTTGGATTTCACGTGGTTTCGATCAGTTTAAATCTTGAGTATCAAGATTTAAAGTATAATGACCCGTCTGCGGTAACTGTTTTTGGCTCGGTAGACCCAAAAAGCGCAAGCGAAAAAGGCTTTATTGCCAGCGTCTCGTTTCCAATTTCACTTTAGTGAAGTTGGAAAACTAAAGAATTACCTAGTGGCTGTCCGTCCTGACAAATTTTGCCAGAGAAACCAAATCAAGCCTAGTGCACTTTGTCTCATTTTGGGTTTAAAAAAGTTTCGTTTTGCCTTGAATTGCTAACCGTTATAAAGAGCAGAACCTAACTAAATTTCACGATCTCTTGGTAACTCAGTGGTAACTCGACATTTATGAGGATTTGTACTATTCCGACGAAGTCATTGAATTAACTGGTGACCGCGACCCGATACTATTCGAACCATTGATAGTTGTCGAGGAGTATTCTGTTCAATGGGCTAAGCCGCTGATAAACTTGGATTTTGACGAACTGGTGAGCCTCAAAACCAAGAAGCAATTTACGAATGTTCAACTCGCCAAGCATTACAAAGTCGGACTTACCACGATCAAAACAGCGTTGAAGCGGAAGTCCGTGCATCGGTCAATCGTCGCAATAGCCGGATATGAAGTCACAAGAATTGTTTTTATTCCGTGATTTTAAATACATATTCGGTTTTTGATGTTTGAAATTTTGATCTGGACCGGCGGTTGCAAATTAATTAAGTGAAGGGGGCTTCATGGAACTTGAGATCTTAATTATCGATGACAATAAGGATGACGGCAAAGCCATTGCCGGTATTCTTTCAGACCTTGCGAACGTTAAAACCACGGTATCGACCATTCCTGAAAAAGCATTGCAGCTTATTGATCGGCATCCAAAAAAATTCGCGCTTGTTCTAGTCGATTTTAATCTTAATATAAAAAACTTAGACGGCCTAGTTTTGGCCAAAAAGATTTGGGAAATAAACTCACGGCAGTTAATAGCTATTTTTTCAGGCGAAACGAATATCGAAGCACCTATTAAGTGCATTGGGACACCCATCGTTGAGTTTATTCAAAAAGGTGGACCAGCCACAGTCACTCAGAAAAAGGTTCAAAACTTGTTGCAGAAATTTTCAGCGACAAATAAGCCTTACGATATTTCAAAGTCACTAGCTGAAAATGAATCAGTTTGCGCAAGTGTTGGCCTAGTTTCAAAATCAAATTCTATGGCAAGTCTGGCACAGTCGCTTACTCGAGTTGCGATTAGTGATGCCGCTACGGTTTTGATTCGCGGTGGGTCCGGTACTGGAAAAGAACTTGTCGCGCGAAGTATACATAATCTAAGTAAAAGAAAGGATGGAACCTTTGTCGCTATTAATATGGGCGCTTTTCAGAGTACCCTTATAGAGAGCGAGATGTTCGGTCATGAGAAAGGATCGTATACGGGAGCCACTGGCGCACGGCAGGGATCCTTCGAACTTGCCAACGGTGGAACTATTTTCTTAGACGAAATCGGCGAACTTCCCCATGATTTACAGGTTAAATTATTGCGGGTCCTCCAAGAACGGGAGGTCCAGCCTGTTGGTGCGAATAAACCAATTAAGATCGATGTTAGAGTAGTTGCTGCAACTCATGTCAATATTGAGGCTCAAATTGCTGCTGGTAAATTTCGATTTGATCTTTATCAAAGACTTAACGCTATTACTTTAAGTATCCCAAGGCTAGCCGATAGAACCGACGATATTCAACTTCTAGCTCAACATTTTCTAAAAAAATTCGGCTCTCAGAAAGTAATTCATCCTTCAACATTTATTCAGCTTGAAAAGTATCAATGGCCGGGCAATGTGCGCGAGTTAGAAAATGTAATTGAAAATATGAATGTGCTTACTGCGGACCCCGAACTTTTACCATCGCACCTTCCCTCTGAAATTTTTGAAAGTGAAAAAGAAAGTATAGCTAAATTGGGATTAGATTACACAATGCCATACAAAACTATGGTTGAGGCGATCCACAATCTTGAGAAAGACTATTATTTATATCACCTTCAAAAAGCTAAATCGGTTCGAGATGCTGCTATAAACAGAATGGATATGCCGCCCTCGACCCTTCGGGATAAAATGGATTTTTATGAAATTTCTTATCGAATTAATGAAAATGAAAATAAATATAATAAATTAGAACACACTGGGGAAGAAAATGAACAATCAGTTTAATAAAGTAATAGTCTTTGTAACCGTTCTGCTGTTATTTGCGAAAAGTAAAGCAAACGTAAATATCAGATTCGATGAAGATAAAATTAATTATTTATTGAGTGAAATTGTCCGTGAAGCTAAGAGCGACTCCACGTTATTGATTCAGCTTATGCTCTTTGATAAGACTGAATTTGAAAACGAATTGGCTACTACTTTAAATGATGAAGAATATCGAATGGTTCGGTATCTGCTTGGTCAACTAATGACCCAAGGAGTGAGCGTCCGTCTGACTCCCATTAACAGCATGGTTTTAGCAACGCAAGAGTATCAAGGCGGCGGTAGCACCAAATGAAGTCTTCATATTGGAAGAAATTAGTTTATTTATTGATCGTTTTGGCTGTAACTAAAGTGATAGCAAAAACGGTTATCGAAGGTAAGGAGTCTAATGTGTCCACTTTTGTAATTACCGAAACCGGCAAATATACATCTTTAGATCCACTAGACGGCGATAGCTCACAAAATCTACCGGTAGCCAGGATGTTATATGCAACGCCTGTTGAAATAAATGCTGACAATACCTTAGGGAGCCGTTTACTTGATTCATTTGAATATGATCAGTCTATTAAAACAATAAAATGGGTGGTCAAAGACAATGTGTCCTACTCTGATGGATCGACGATCACCCCTGAAGACATTGCGTTTTCAGTAAGCCGCATGGCATTCACTAGACCAGGTTTCCCGCTTATTAAATTGATCGTTGGGTTAGATGAATGGTTAAAAAAATCAGAACCATTAAAAATGTACCCAAGCGGTATTGAAGTTAATGGGCACACAATTACTATTAAACTTAAAGAAGACTACCCTCATCCTCTTTTTCGGTTTTGCCTCGAGCTTTTTAGCGTTATTCCAAAGTCGTGCGTAAATCTAAATACGAATAAAATTGAGTGTCAGAAGATACCAACTAGCGGTTACTATGAAATGGTCAAAAATGGTGACGACACTTTATTGTTTCAAAAACGACCGAGTATTTCTGAAATTCAAGGAAAGCGAACATATCCAAGCGAAATTCGATTCGTTTATAGCGACGCCGCAAAGATTTTAGAAGATAAAGCGTTGGTATCTAATAGAACTGTAATTCAAAGTAGCGAGTCAAAATTAACCCGTGAACAAATGAAAGCTGTTAAGTCTAATTTTGAAGTTAGCTTTACTCCGGCGGCCTGGTTTACTTTGCTTCAGATCAACCCTAATATTGCGCCCTTTGATAAGCCTGAATGTCGATTTGAATTTGCACGGGCATTTCGTAAAAATTTTGAAATTGAATCCGGTGAAGGTAGCGAAGGCAGTATTTTTACAAAACTGGTACGCGGCTACAAAACACTAGATGATTTATCTAAAATAGAGTCACAGACGCATTCAAATAGTGACCGAGCCCGATGCATTGAGGAGTTTAGGAAGTCCAGAATCCCGTGGGGTTTTGAGAAAACTACACCGATTACATTTTCAAAAGCCATTCTTAAAACTTCAAAGGATCTGGGCATTCAAATTGATGGACCCATTGAATTTAAAGATCGCAAGGAAGAGGTTGAGAAGTTTGTTTCTGATAAATCAGCTTTTATGTACGGTCGCACAGGGTTTTGGGCTTTAGATCCCACAGGTGACACGCAGATGCTTTTTACACCCAATCTTCACAAAGGATTAAAACATTTTTGGAATGATCAAGTCCTCCAGGGATATTTACAAACCATAGTTACGAACGGAGAAGTAAATGTAGGCACTGTAGAGGCGATTAACAATTACCTATTTCAAGATGCTAAATTAAATGTGTATTCGCATATTCGACGCTTTTACGCCTCGAAAAATAAAGAGTTAGTTCAGCGATTCCCGATTGGCATTACAAGTCCATCGCCATGGCACTTATTTGGTGAACACTAATGAGTAAAGACTTTGCTGTTTCTTTTGTAAAAGAAATTAAAGAACTAGGTCTAGAAGTTCCTAAACTAGAAATTTCTAGACTCGGGGCTTTAACGTTCGTAAGTGCGTTTTCAAATCGACCAACTGAAATAATGGCTAACAGTGCTTCAGCGGGAGTCGATTTTGGACCCGACACGGCCATTACTAAAGCTCTTGTTGAGCATTACGAGAGATCCGCATTTGCGGAAGGTATTAAAAACAATGATTCTGCTTGTGAGCGACTGCATTCCGATGGAGTCGCTTCATTTCCTAATATATTACTAAACGCCAAACAAAAAGCGCGACAGAATGCCTACTTCGAGGCCTTTGAACGATACGTGTGGGCTAGATGGTGGGATGACTCCAACGTTGGACATTCAATTATTTCATTAGAAGAGTCAAAATTTTGGAAAAATATGAAAATAAGAATGACGGTTGAAGCATTTAAGGATTTGGTGCCTTTAGAGACTCTCTTTGTGATTGAGCCGCACACTGACAATTCCGAGAATTGCGTTTTGATTCTTATGGGTAAAATTAAAGGTAAGGGGTATGTTTCTGGCGGAGCGGCTGGAGCCGTAACGAATAAAAATGAGATTATTACTCGTGGTCTTTCAGAACTTATTCGGCACGGTCTTGCTGTAGATCGATTTACTAAGAAAAATAAAAAACCAGAAACATTTTATGAAAAACGTCTGTTGTATTTTGGCTCTGGTCAGGGCAACAGCCTTGTCGAGTCCCGAATGGGACATAACTCTGATTCTAAAATAGAAATTCCCGAACTAGAAATTGATCAAGAAATTAAATCCGAAAATTTTGGGAGTTTGATTTATACCCATAGGTGCCTTTTTAAGGACCAACCGCCATTCGTTGATGGTGAATTGGAGAGACTTTGCCTTTAACTCTTCGAGCGCGTACGTTAGGCTTATTTTTAATTGCGATCACCGTTTTAGCAAGTGGACTTTATATAATATTCGACCGGTTTTTGATGATCACCGGGGAAGAAATAGTTAAAGCATGGTATCATGGCGAAATCGTAAATTTGCAAGAAGGACAGGTTCTTTCAGCCATTGCTAAAAATCAAAATCTTTTTGATAAGTCTCCATTTATTCGATCAGTAGTTTTGGTTGATTCTAAGGAGCCAGATAGGAATTTATTTTCGGTGGGTATTCAATCAAGCCCAGTTTCAAAGGAAATCATAGAGGCAAGCGGATCAACATCAAATTCAATTTCAAGTTCTAAAAACGGATTTCTGTCCTATAGGGTCGTGGCCCGTCTTCCTGGTAAAAACGACCTGTACATTATTTACGAAATTTCCTCTAGCTTTCTAATTTGGTCCTATCTTGCAACAGTGGCCGTCGGGATTCTTTTCGTATCCTATTTAATTGGCATGACGGTAAAGGTTAATAATATTGAAAGAAGAAAACGCGAAGAACTTAGGTCCGATTTACTGCGGAGATTGTCACATGATATAAACTCGCCCCTACTATCGATTTCAGCAATATCCCTGCAAGTAAAGAAGCTAGATAGTCAGTTGTACGGCAGCATTGAAAGAGCTACTGAAAGTATTCGACAACTTTTTGCGCAAACTGATAAAGTAGATAAGAAAATTTTAGAAGGAACAGCTGACGTAGGATCCGACTCGTCCCCGGTATCCGCTATTGATCAAGACATTGAAATGGTTCCGATAGCCGCTGTTTTAAAAGAACTTATAAATCAAAAACGATCTGAGTATGCTGGCGATATCGATTTAAATATTGAGCTAGTGGGGCTTGAAAGTATATTGGACAAATTCGTAAAAATTAATGTTGATGATTTTAGACGACATTTTTCTAATATTTTTAAAAATTCTGTCGAAGCCACTTTCGGAAAATCTATAAGAAATATTTCGGTAGCGGTTAGTTTTGAAGGTAATTTATTAATAGTTGAAATTGCGGATAATGGATGTGGCATTTCGGAGGAAGTAATTCCTCGAATTGGTCAAAAAGGATTTAGTATCGGAAAGACCGGCGGTAAAGGACTGGGTATACACTTTGCCGCAGAGTCAGTTAAGTATTGGAACGGTAATTTGGAAATTAAATCAAAACTTGGACTTGGAACTAAAGTTTGCCTTAGTTTACCTACTTTTGAAAAGCCTTCATGGTATGCTTCGGAAATTAGGAAGAAAACCAATCAAAAAATAGTTTTTATTGATGATGACCCATCGATGATTGATCAGTGGAAGAACTATCTAAATTTACAAACTGATTCTTACTTTAGTTTCAATTCTGTCGATAGCTTTTTGAATTGGTTTCATTCCGGCGGGCAATTAGAAGACAATCTTCTTTTCGTTTTCGACTATCATTTGGATGGAAATAATATCGGGCTCGATGTTATTGATGGACTAGGGATTTCCAAAGAATCTTTTCTGGTTACGTCCGCGTTTATGAACGAAGAGGTGGTGTCTCCGGCGCAAAGTTTAAGAGTTATGCTGATACCCAAGGTTTTGATTGCATAGCGGCTGGATATTGGTCTGCCGTCCGTGGAAAATGCGTATTGAAATTATTTTATAGTCTTTTTGCAGATTTATTAGAAATTACAAGTTTTCTTGAAGTATATGCCATTTGAACATTAGATTTTTGAAACGGGTTGCTAGAACTACTAGAGAAGAATTTCTTAAATAACATTTTGATCTTAATACATTGGTCTAGCTCGCCTGTTTTGAAAAGAAAGTAAATCATTTTAAGTAAATAAAATGAAGCACCGAAGAGTAACCGTGTTTTATTACGTTTTTTTAGTAACTTACCTTTTTTATGTATTGCCTGGTTACACTTGTGAAATGCCGTTGGTGCCTCAGGAAGATACAATTCAAGCCTTACGAACTTCTTTTTTATTAGAGGTTGAAAAGGACATTAAAATGGCTTGTAAAGTAGATCGTTTAAAATCCGCAATTAGAATATTTAATAAGCCAGAGAGTCCAAAACGTTTTCAGATATATCAAAAGCTAACCCAATTGATCGATAAGGGACAAATAGCAGAAGCTGAAGCGCTCTTTGCTAGGATGGGAAAAACATTTCAAACCCCTTGGTCGTCCTCGCTTTCGGGTAGCTCAGTAGTAAAAGCCTCAGGCTGGGACTACAGTTCTATATTAAAAAACAAATGGGGATTTCGGAGTTTTTCTGATGCTGGTAACTTCCTTGAATATCCTGGGAAAAATGCCGCTGCTCAACCTGAGTTTATTAATTATGTGCCAAAAAGTGATCTACTCATTAGTAAAAATTTTGTCGTTCGCACGTTTGGGTCAGACGTTTGCAAAAAAGTTACATCTAAAGCTTCTAGTTGCGTGGATTTTTTGGGAAAGATAAGTGGGAAAACAGAAACTTTCGAACCCCAGTATCCTATGCCTATAAGTTATCCTGATGACAAAAAAGGTGTTATAGGCGGTCGGATTCTTCTCAAAGATTTGCATACTAAAGTGCTTACAGATCCTCGATACCAGGACGGGATAAGACGGTCTGCATTGCGTGTGATAGATCGACTAAAGCATCCCGAGATTGCATTAAATGGGAACGTGTTTGACGATGTTAAGCAGGGCTTTATAGATTCAGGAGTTTCGATAACTGAGGCAGAAAATATGGCGTGGGATATAATGGCTATACTAGCCGTTTCTGGACCAAATATAGGAGTCCGACTTTGGACATTTAAAACCGACCCTATAAACAATGCGTCTAGAGTGGCCCTCACTGCTATTGCCGAAGCAATGCCTTTTTTAGATTCTTATTCGTTGGATCAGCAAAATAGACTCTACAGTTTGCCCGCAAAAACGAAATCTACATGCGATAATGGCAAAAACTATCATTTCTGGCTGACTGGTTATTTTGCTAGACTTGGGGTAAAAGATGGCGTCGATAGTTTATCGGCGGCGGGCGCCGCTTATATTACAAATATCGGCTACCAAGTTCTCCAATCAGGCAACGGAAGATCGCCAATCGATGTTTTTTCTCGATCACGTTTTGGTTCAGCAGAAAATCGCACTAGAATGGATCTGGCGACGGCAGCCGCTGGCGCAAAGTTTGGTTCGACGGGTTCAAATTCAGACATTGACGAGCTTTTCCTGTCCGGGATTCGTCAGTCAAGTAACGACAAGTCTTTGAACGGTTTCCTTGGTAAAGCGATATTTGTTTCACCGAGTACGGCTGTAGACCGGTGGGAAAGAATTTATTCACCTTGGGAAATATTTAATCAAGCCGGTCAGAAATAGCCATTTTGAGCCATTATTTTTTCATAAAAATCTGTTCAAATTAAATCGTGATTTAATTCCAGTTTGATTTCCAATGATTAAATAGAATAAAAATTCTAAGTTTCCGATTTGAATTTTTAGTAGCTAAAAAATATTTTAATTTGGCGCTGTGAACGGACAATCGTTCAACTGATTCTAAAAACACTGATATTTGAACGGTCCAACGTTCATTTTTTATTCACACACTTTTACCCATTTTTATCTTTCTACATTGAATCCAATCACTTACTTGAAAAATCAAAACATGGTTCCGCCGTTGCAATATTAATTGGTAAGAGGAGCAATTAACTGCTCCCTAAAAATCAATTGGGGGAACTATGAAAACGTGTCCACGCTGTGGAAGTTACACCATGACAGCTTATTTATGCGCAGCCTGTAACTATTCATTTGAGACTGATGTCACGCTTCAGCCGATGTACGCAAGGTCTCTTGCACCTGAAATCAAATCGCAAAGAAAACTACAACTGATGAAACGAAATCGAAAGGAGCAAGCCTATGTTTACGAAGTTAAAGAAAATATTTTGTAAGTTATGGACTCGTTTGAATCAAGATTTAAATAGCGCGGACAAAATTGATTTTAAAATTGAAAGCCAAAAGATGGAGCTGCATAAGCACTTAGGAGTAAAATGGATTTTCTAGGAAGACCTTACAGAAGGCAATACGACAGATCAGATTTTTACGACGCCAGTCTTGGTGAAATATTGGCCGAGGCATCCGATAGAGTTTGTTCTTTATTCCAATCTGAAACCGGACGTGAGTTACACACCGAGGTCGTGTCTTTGATTTTTGAGAACGGTAAAATTATCGAAATCAGAACTGACATCAACGAAACAATTTTTGAACTTTAGGGAAATTATGAAAAAACAAAACGCATTGAAATTTAATTTGGTTAGTAGTTATCAAGAAGGCGATAAAATGCTTGAGGGTAAGCCAGTAGGGTATTCACTTCTAATCGATGGCAATCAATATTACTTAATGAAACTATTTCTTTTTGATAAATACTTTTTTATTGTCAAAAATCGAAATTCAGATTCTGACTACACTATCTACGGGACTAAGTTTCCAAATGAATCCATTTTTAAAAATCCGATCGGGTCGGCCTATCTTATGGCGGAGAGTAATTCTTATATCGAGGTCTCGATTCCATTGTTAGGGTCTCCTATTTATATGAATTTGTTTCCAGTTTAACGGAGATAATTAAATGACTTTAAATAAATTGTTGATCCTGCTCTTTGGAGCGGGACTCTTAACTTTTTGTCCAGAGCTAGCGATGGCGAGTGTTGAATCCACATTATCCAATGTTCAAGATAAACTTGTTTCTACAATTTTGCCTTTAGTGGCGATCTTGGGGCTCGTGTTTGCGGGGTTTTCATTTGTAATGGGATCAGCGTCAGCACGGTCGCATTTAATTTTAGCCATTATCGGCGCATTTATCGGCTTTGGAGCGCAAAGCATCGTTTCTTTAATTCGAAGTCTGGTGAACTAAAACCTGGCGGAGGTTTTCTCCGCCTTAATTTTTAAGGATAATAAATTGGAAATACGAACAAGCCCGGTTAGTAAATGTTTAGACAAAAAACTTAAAGTCTTGGGATTTGAAGTCGTGGATCTTTTTGCGGTTTTTTTGTCGATATCGATATTAAATTTCATTTTTGGATCGACCAGCTTCAAACTATTTTTAGTGTGGATTCCGTCGTTAAGTTTAGCGGCGCTGCTTTATTTCAGCAAGCGGGGTAAACCTGATAACTATTTAGTTCATTGGATCCGCTATCAATTCTCGCCAGCTCATTTCAACGCATTCAATGAACCTTCAACATGGAAGGCTCCACCGAAATTAAATAGAAAAGGAAAATTATGAACGGAAGTTTAGCAGATAAAATTCAGTTCTGGGGTTTTGAAGAAGATGTTATTGTTTTTCAAGATGGATCTACTGGCTTCGGTCTTGATCTATCATCCATTGATGCGACGACTTGGGACATAACACGAGTGAATACTTTGGCTAACAGTTTAGATCAGTTTCTAAATGGTTTGCCGTCGCATATCGATCTTCAGTTTATTCAGGAAATTGATTCAGGTAATTGTCTTATTCTGGATGAGCATCGAAATTTGGCAAGCGATTGCCGGAATGAGGACGTAAAGTCGTTGGTAGAGACCCGCCTCAAGCGATGGGAGGATCGAGACCTCAATGGCGAAGTTCCTTTTCATGGATTAAAACTATTCTTGCGGCGACCCTTGCGACGATTGCTGGGAAAAAGTTCGGGAGTTTTTACAAAACAGGAATCGTTTGTAGATATTGCCGAGGCAGAGTTTGAATCTGAGATCGGTGAAACCCATAGATTGAAAGAAGATATCATTCGATCCCTCGAACAACTAGGTATAAAACCGCTCGCTCTTTCGCAAAAAGAAATTCTTAATCAAATCTATGCTCAGTGGAATCCTCAGCGACATCGTCAAATTGAATTAGGATACTACGATCCCGAATATATCGTTCCTGGACTGATTTTTTCAGACGCATTGGTTTCTGAAAGTGGTTTTTCAATGGGTGATCGTTTATTTCGAATCGTGAGTTTAAAGTCATTCCCTGATGTGACAGCGGCGGCAATGGCGCAAATTCTTCAGGAACTTTCATTTGGGTCTAAACTCTTTTTATCGATTCATGTGCCAGATCAGCAGAAAGAGTATGAATCCCTTCAGTCAGATCGCCGAATGGCTTTTTCGTTGGCCCGAGGAAGGCGATCAGGCGTCTCTGATCTAGAAAGCGAGGCCAAACTTCAGGAAATTGAATCCTTGCTGGCGAGCGTTATTGCTCAAGGCGAAAAAGTTTTTGATTTTAGCTTTCAGGTTTTGCTATGTGGAAACAGCGAAGAGGACTTAGAACTGCAGGTCTCAGCGACGCTCGCTAAAGTTCGTGAGCTTTCCGGTGCCGAAGGCATGCAAGAGACTTTGGCTGCATTTGATATCTTTTCAGAAATGGCTGTGCCTAATGCCCGATCTCGTGAGCGACAAAAGAAAATTAAGACAACAAACTTGTCGGATTTCTTACCGGTTTTTGGTCCTTGGCGAGGGCATGAAACCGCTAGCATACTTTTAAGGTCCAGACTTGGCTCTTTGGTTAAATTTGATCCATTTTCTAGTGAACTAACGAACCATAATATTTTAATTAGCGGAGGAAGTGGCAGCGGAAAGTCGTTCTGTGCAAATGTACTTTTGCTTCAGTTACTAAAAGAGAATCCCAAAATTTATATTGTCGATATTGGAAACTCCTACGGTCGATTGTGTGAACTGATGGGAGGCGAGTCGCTGAAGCTTGGAATGGATATGAACTTAAGCCTAAACCCGTTTGATTTACTTGAAGGAGAGGTCAGTCCATCGGGTGAGAAAATTAAGTTTTTGGTAAGCCTAATTGAGCTAATGACTAAGGAAGATGAGGCCACCGGACTAAACAAACTTGAAAAAGCTCTTTTGGAAGAATCTATTCTGAAATGTTATGAGCTATCAAATCGTCCGCTACTCTCGGACCTTAAAGTTCTATTATTAGATCACTCTGAAATTAGTCTTCGACGAATCGGACGAATCCTAAACGCTTGGACCGGCGACACTGCGTTTGGAAAATTTATCGACCGGCCAACAAATATAGAACTTAAGAAGAATCTGATTTCTTTTGATTTAAAGGGACTCGACAATGTTCCTGATTTACAGGCAGTTTGTTTATTTCTAATTACCGATTTAGTTTGGCGGGAAGTTCAAAAAGACAGAGGTACAAAAAAGATTCTTTTGTTTGATGAATGTTGGCAGCTTTTAGAAAGTGAAGCTGGTAGTCAGTTTATTGGCAATGTGTTCAGAACGTTTCGAAAATACTATGCAGGCGTTATTGCCATTTCACAAGACATCGACGATTTTGCTCGGAGTAAGGTAGCTAACGCTATACTACCCAATTCCGGTACCAAATGGATCTTAATGCAAAAAGGGGCAAATCAAAAAAGACTCGCCGAAGTGCTGCAATTGAATGAAACCGAATCTTCACTTGTTGCTAGTCTTTATCAAGAACGAGGGCAGTTTTCAGAAGCCTTTCTAATCACCGGGGACTATAGAAGTGTGGTTGCTGTTGAGCCCACTCCAACGGAGTACTGGATTGCGACCACTGACCCACGTGATATCGATCAATTCGAGCAGCTTTCTACAAGCCAGCCGGACCTTTCCTTATCGAAAGTCATTGAATCACTATCTGAGTCAATGACTTTCGATATGCGTCCAGTCAAAAAACAAAACAATGAGGTTACTGTGAAATATTTAAAAAAGATGAATGCGCTGATGATTGCGGCGGTTTTAGTATTTGGATTTGCGTTGGCATCGTCGGCAAGTGTGTTCGGCGAAGAAAATGCCGTGCTTTTTAAGATTCTTGAACAATCGATCAGGCAATACGTTGAGTTAAGAAAAATTATGCAAAATGGAAACGATTCTCTTGGCCTACTGAGGGATATAAATCGCGGAATAAATGATTCGCTTTATCTTATGCAGACGGTGAAGCCTAATATTGATCCAGGAATCTACAGGAATTTGGAAAACGCCAGTGATGTATTGAGAAAAATCGAAAGTATTTACGGAAGAATTCAATTCTCGCCCGATCAGGCGATCCAGAAGGAGGCTGATACTCAAGTGGCTGAAGCGATTGCCATGAACAACAGTATTTATGAGTACACTAAAAAAATTGATCGAATCGGCGAAGATGTAAAAAACTATTCTCATCGTGTTTCTCCTGGCGGTGCCCAGAAACTCACTGCGCAAAGCATTGGGGTCATGTTGCACGTTATGAATGAATCGCTTCGCGCGCAGGCTACAACTCTTAAACTTCATGCCGTCGGTCTTTCTATTCAGAACAAAAAAGATAAAGAGTTTACTCGGAATACTTTAGCCGTTACGGAAAGTCTGCGGCAATCAATGCAAAATCAGCAGTCTCAATTTCTTATACCCAGATTTTAAAAAGGAAACACAATGCTTTCAGATGTAAGTTGGCTTGCCGAGCAAGCTAAAACTGTTCATGAAATTTTCTTCTCTTGGTTTTTTCCGATGGTGTCCCTTTTTTTAGTGATCGGAGTCGTGATAGAATTTTTTAAATTGCCATTGGGAGGCACCCCTAGTTTCCCGGTCTTGCTTGGAAGGACGCTCATTGCGTGTCTTTTGCTTTATGCCTACCCGGAAATTTCAAACGCGTTTGCGGACCTTATCGATGCTGTCGCTATAAAATTAGGAAATCTCAACGATTTCAATCTGGTCTTATCCAAGATGGGAGATAAATTAAAAGAGCTCACGTGGTCGTGGGTGAGTTTCAAAGACTCAATTGTAGGAATAATTTCTTATCTATGCTTCTTCCTATTATATATTTCAGTCTATGCCATTCAAGCGTTCATGATTTTCTCGTGGACTATTCTTTATGTTTTTTCGCCGTTGTTGATTGCTCTGTTTGTATTACCGGCTACGGCCGGAGCGACATCAGCACTATTTCGATCATTGATTGAAGTCGGAATGTGGAAAGTCACATGGTCGGTTCTAGCAACACTGCTATGGAGCTTTGCGCTTTCTGACATTAATCAAGGTGCTGAAATAAATTTTTTAACAGGTATTTTTATAAATCTTATCCTTGCTGGATCTTTGCTACTTACGCCACTGATCGTTAGTTCGTTAGCAGGAAAAGGAATGTCATCGCTTGCTAGCACAGCTGGAGGAATAGTTGCGGGCGCTACAATGTCTGCACCGTTTCAGTTTGCTAGTAGTCTAAAGCAGAAGGCTGCTGGCACATACCGAGGCGTGAGCAGCGTAGGTGGCGGTGTCATCAGTCGCGCGCAAAAAGCCCGCGAATGGATAAATAAGAATAATCCAAAATCAGCTCGAAAGAAAATGTCCTATACAAACCCTAAGAAATATTAAGGAAAAATTATGAGATATCCCCTGGCATGGGCGGAAACCGCCAAGCAAAATTCAATTTTGAAGTATTCACTTCTTTTGTCATCGACATTGACCGTTATTCTATTGATTTCAACGCTCGTCTTGTCATTGAAGAAGCCCATCGTAATTGATCGGGCTTGTTATTCTTCGTTTGCGAAAACAACCGATTCAGAGCGCACTGATCAAGAAATTGATGCTTTTTTGCGGTCTGCCTTAGAGATGAGATTTTCAACAGAACATATGGGGTCGAGCCTTTCTTGGCTGTCGCCAAACGAAGAGTTAGCCAAATCAAATGAACAAAAGGAGTTTAAATCAAAAAATATACGACAAAAAATTCTCGTAAGTTCGATTTCTATAAAGGCCAACACGGCCATTGTTGAAATCGACCGAATTCTTTCAGTTGAGAAATTAAGGTCGGTGCTTCCGGCTACGATATCGGTTCAAATTTCGTCAATCGCCCGGAGTGAATCAAATCCCTATGGACTTTTAGTTGAAAGCATTGAATTAAAAAAAGAGGTTAAAGTTGATAGCTCATCAAAATAAAATTCTTATTTTCTTTTTGACGGCGTTTTTATTTCTTTCTAGTTACTCGGAATGCAGCCAGGTGCGCAGACTTCGGTTGAATTCTGAATCTGTCGCCGAAGTTAGAGTTTCTACAAAAGGCACCATCATAAGCTTTCCGTCAAGACCACAAAAAGTTCTCTTAGGGAAAAAGAACAGTTTCGGACTTGAGTATATTGAAAACGACATCGCCATTTCGCCGTTGACGACAACATCATCTTCCAATCTAACAGCTTATTTAGATGGCCGACGTTACACATTCAAACTTGTTACCTCTGATAAATTCGGGGACGAAATAGTTCTCATTCGAGATAGTCTAGAGCGCAGTGTGAAAATAAAGGTAAAGTAATCATGGGAAAACTAAAAGAAAAGTTTGAAAGTATAGTTTTTGAGCAAGACGGTAAAAAGAAAACCATCAGCAAAAAACTGATGAGACGAGTCTCGATTAGCTTTGGACTATTGGGAATTCTGGCTATTTTGATTGGAGAACCAAAAAGAACAATAAAAAAGGCGACAGAATTTACCGGCTGGCAAAATGTTGGTTCACGAAACTTAAACTCGATTCCAGATCACAAAACCAGCGAACCTAGACGAGCAACAAAATTACATCAGGTCCAACCAACAAAGTTACCGGGGCCTATGACGGTTTTGCGTCCCGGAGCAAATGAAATACTTCCGGGCACTATTGTAAAGGCGGTACTTCAAACCTCCGCCACAGATGGGCCAGTTAAAGCGGTCCTTATAGAGGACGTAGTTGTGAACGGTGAAGTTAAGATTTCAAGTGGCTCGATGGTCATCGGTGTAGGACAAAGTCTAGAATCAAGGGTTGGGATTCAGTTTCATAAGGCGATAGTAAATGAGCGGGAGGTTCTTGAAATTAATGCCGTCGCTCTAGATTCTGAAGATCAGTTAGTTGGCCTTCAGGCTTCCAGGCTTGGGTCTGAGTCTGTCAGACTGGGGGCTTCCGTCGGATTAAATTTTGTCGGTGGCCTAGCTGAAGGAATGAAAGAGAGAACCGGCGTCAATGGTGCGAGTGTCGAGCAAAATACAACTTCAAATGCGCTGCTAAATGGGGCCGCCCATGCCTCGCTTGAACAAGCTAGGTCCCTAATGGAAAGTACAAAGAACCAAAAAGTGTCTTTGATGGTCGATACGGGGACACCCATTTTTCTATTCTTTAACGGGTCCAAATAATGTCGGGAGTTAATGAAAACGCTTATTTAAAAATGATTTCTGAAATCAAGTATGAAGAGTTTTTTAAAGCTCTTTGGATTCCATTTCAAGGTCTATACAACGGCATTAAGTTTAAAACGATACCGTTTGATTCAATATTTGTTTTCTCATCACTTCTATTTGTCATTTATTCAGCGGGTATTGATCAACTTGCGTATAGAGGCCCATTGTTAAAAAAAATATATCCCGAATCATTTTTTGGTCATGGAATATTAATTTTAATCTATTTGGTTTTGCCTTTCCTGATTTGGGGTTTTATCGAGGGTGCTCGGCTTATTAGATTCAAAAAAAGGCTCGAAGAGACACTAACTATCGCGGGCCTCCGAAGTGTGTTCGGAAAGACTCCAAAAATAGTTGGTGTATATCCAGTAGACGAGGACACCAAGAAACTGGTTCTGACCAAAATATCTTTTGCAGTAAGTGATTTCATAAATGCTAAGGCAAGGATGGAAAGCGGTCTCCATGCTTATATAGATGACATCAAAGAGAATCGAACAAAAGGGACAGTAGAAATACTATTTTCAAATATGAGTTTACCGTCTTCAGTCCGGTTTCAAGAGGTGCAAAAAGCAAATAAAACTTCTTTTTTTGTTGGTGCCACAAGGGCCAAAGAAGTATTCGGGGATTTAGATGCTACTCCTCATCTATTAGTGGCCGGTCAAACCGGCGGAGGTAAGTCTACTTTTCTACGTAACCTTATCACGACTTTATTTCTTAATTCCAAAAGCATGAGATTCACATTAATTGATTTAAAAGGGGGACTTGAGTTTCAGCTTTTTGAAGAATTGCCAAGAGTCGACGTTATCCCAAACATTGATCGAGCCATCGAAGAATTGGAATCACTTCAAACAGAATTGATTCGACGAATCGAGTTTCTAAAAAAGAACAAAGTAAAAGATATTGCCAATCTAGATTCAAGTTCAAAAGAAAACTCTTTTTTGAGAAACAGGCGCTTAATTGTGGTGGACGAAGCCGCTGAACTATTTTTGGCGGGGGGCGGATCAGATTCCTCAAAAATAATTCAGGCTCGGCGAATCTTAAGTTTGATTGCAAGGCAAGGACGTGCGGCAGGGATAAATTTAATTATTGCAACTCAACGCCCGGATTCAAGATCGCTTGATCCCCAGGTTAAAGCAAATCTTTCCGGGGTTCTATGTTTCCCGATGCAAAATGATAGCTCCAGTATCACAGTTCTTGGAAATGGACGGGCCACTGACTTACCGCTAATTCCTGGTCGAGCCATTTGGAAAGAAGGGCCGCTGATGACAGAAGTTCAAACACCTTATTTGAGTATCGAAGATGCGGATCGGCTTTTAGAGTCTGATCGTATTAAAACGCAAGTCACTCGAAAGGAAAACATTGAAAATCGTATTTCCAAGAGACGCTGATTTGTTTATGCTATTGTGGAAGCATAAAATTTTAACGACAAAAGCGATCTGGCTAGGTGTATTTCATCAAAC
Organism: Pseudobdellovibrionaceae bacterium; assembly: GCA_043757515.1. Taxonomy (GTDB): domain Bacteria; phylum Bdellovibrionota; class Bdellovibrionia; order Bdellovibrionales; family Bdellovibrionaceae; genus UBA2316. The sequence continues at coordinate 13,205 of JAYVPD010000039.1, read as the reverse complement.
GTCGCTAAAGACTTGTTACGAGCGGTTATTAAAACTGAAAAAATCGAGCTATATCCGTCGAATCCCAATAAGTGATAGTGGCTATGCCTGGTCACTTTCTATAAATGGATTCCAGATTTTAAAAGATCAGCTTCCAGAGTTGAAAGTTTCAGGCTATGGATCCGAGTCGCCGCTGCATGACCTTTTTATTCCACTTGCCGCCTATTCACAGCATTGGCCACTCTTACCAGCAGGAATTTCATTTTTGACAGAAGAAGAAATTAAACGATTTCCATTGGAATATCTTCCAAGCTGGTATCCAATGGATTTAATCAGACGCCCCGACGGTATTTGGCAAATTCAATCCCAGTCTAAATATTATTTAGTCGCCATCGAAATTGAAACAACCTTAAAGGCCGCTCTAAAATACGAGACTATCGCAAGACAGTACCAGGATTCCGAATCCATCGATAGAGTTGTCTGGTTTGTACCTACTTTGAATTTTGCGGAAACTATATTGTCGTCTTTCATAAAACGAGTGGGATCTAATAATTTTAAGCATGATTTCATTTTGTTATCGGATTTGATATCACGCGGATGGGACTCAAACATTATGGTTGGAGGTGACAATGGCAATAAACTCACCAAAATTCTAAATTCGCCACTCGATACTGCTTCCATACCGGGACGGAGGTTGTCCCATTTGGATATTTCACTATCTCCCCATAAATCAGTTACTTCCAAATTTTTATCCGAGGCCGCGCCGCCTGATTTAGCTACCTATTTCAAATCAACCCCATTTTCTACATTCTTAAAATTTCGCTAGCCCTTACTTACAAACATAGGAGTCACATTTAATGAATACCAAATACATTAAAAATATCTATTTATCATTTACCATACTAATTATTATCCTTTTACAAATAGGATGCTCATCGGCACCAAAGACTATTTTACTTGGTTCAGCTATTGGTGGAACAGCCGGTGGCGCCATTGGATCTCAAAATGGAAATTCAGGTCCCGGCGCTGCAATAGGCGCACTGCTGGGAGCTGGATTAAGTTATTTGATCCTGAAAAGCAGGGATAAAAAATCTAGCCCTAAAACGTTATCCCCTGACAAATTAGAACTTGATGACGTCGAATCACCTTTTTTGAAATCCCCTAAAATACGCAAGTATTGGCAACAAGATAAAATTGAAGGTCGAAAATTTATCAAGGGACATTGGGTTTATGAAATAGAGGAGCAGCCAGTATGGATGCAGCAGTAAAGAAACAAAAATATCCAGATCGACTGACTCTTAGGCCAACTGCCTTAGTGAAACTCAGCCACTGGGCAACGCAAATTAACAATAGTAGTCCCGGCACAAATGTAACCCGCGCCGACTTGGTTCATTGGCTTATTGAAACTTACTCCGATGATTTGTCGGCTTCGGATTTAAAAACGATGCAAGAAAAATTTTATGACTGCGTAAAACACGCCAAGTGGGTTCTTAAGGAAGCCAACGAAGCGAAGGCAGCGGGGCAGACCATTAACATCAAAATCACTAATAGCGAAGGCAAGATCTCTAAACAAGAGGTCGGGGCGCCTTTTAAAAAGAAGAGTCTAATAAAACAACCTAATAACAAAACAGTTCAGCATTCAGAAACGTCCGTTTCACTCAAATCCCAATATCAAAATTTGGAAAAGAAGGATGAAACGCAATGGCTCGCTGGGAAGTAACTGAAACGCCCGAGATGATCTCTGTTGCTGTCGAGCATTATGATAAAATCCTTGAAGAGGTCGCTGACCTTTTATATCGTCATATTTGTAAATCGCAAGGTCATTGGCTTGACCCCGTTCAGAACACATCCTCAGGCAGTGGTATAAACTATGTAAAATCATGTTTTGATTTTGCAGTATCCAAAGACGGGGTGGTTCGCCATGAGTAAATTATTGCAGAAAAGCAAAAAGCAAATAGTCCATAAAGTCGCGTTGTACATTCGTGTTTCAACGGAAGAACAGTCTAATAATCCTGAAGGTTCTATCAAGAGTCAGGAGCAACGCTTAAGACAGAATATTCAATTTCGAAATTACGAGGAGTCTTGGGGAGACGTCGTTGACGTTTTTATAGATCGGGCCAAATCAGGCAAAGACAAAAATCGTCCTCAGCTTCAAAGACTGCTTCGGGGAATTACGAACGGCGAGATCAGCCTAGTGATGGTCTCTGAGCTTTCTCGTCTATCGAGAAACATTAAAGATTTTTGTGAAATTTGGGAACTAATGCGTGAAAATCGTTGCGAGTTTTTAAGCTTACGGGAGCAGTTTGATACAACAACTGCTGCCGGGGAAATGGTTTTAATGTCACTTGCAAATATTGCTCAGTTTGAAAGAAAACAGGTTTCTGAAAGAGTCCGTTATAACTTTAAAGCTCGGGCTGAGCGAGGATTATTTAATGGTGGCTCCGTACCGGTTGGGTATCGTACTAATTTGGAGCGAAAAGGTCATCTTGAAATAAATGAAGATGAGGCTAAGCTTGTACAAAATATTTTTAGTACATTTTTAACAGAAGGTACTTTGGCAAAAACAGGAAAGGCTCTTCACGAAAAAGGATTGTTTCCGCCTAAAAAAAAATATGGAGGCGTCGATCGAGTCGGGTTATTCACCGTTGATAATTTACATGATATCATTAGAAACCGCTCCTATTTGGGAGAACGGCCCGTCAAAAACGGGGATGTCATCGAATATGTGAGTGCGTGTTGGCCTGCAATTATTCAAAAAGAGGAATTTGATCTTTGTCAGGAAAAATTATCAAGTAATCGTCATCGTCCTAAAAGTTATTTAAATCAGAGGTATCCGTTTGAGTTATCTAGTCTTGTTTACTGTAGCGAATGCAAGAGCCCGATGTGCGGGAAGTCAGCCAACGGTAGCACAACTAAAATTCCTTACTACGAACATAGTTGGTTTTTAAAAAAGAATGCTTACGTTGAAGAAAGGGCTTTCTGTAAGAATCCTAGACGAATTCAGGCAAAAATAATTGAAAGGGAAGTTTGGAAAAAAGTAAGTGCTTTACTTGCTGAAAGTGATTTTGCTGATCGACTTTTGAGAAAGGCAAAACACGATCAGTCTGAAGATTCTACTCTGAATACCGAGAAAGAACTAAAAACATCTTTAAGTAATATTAAAAATAAATTAGAAACTTTGGCCGAGCATCTTACTCAAATTCCGATAGGGCTATCTCCTGATCCAATCTTTAAACAAATGCAAAAAATCGAGGGACAGAAAAAAGTAATTGAAGATCAATTAGCGGAGTCCCGTTCAGAAATCAGGGTGCACGAGGTTCCGTGTGTATTGAAGGACTATCGCAGCTATTGCGGATTTTTGAGAGATAAATTGGCTATTGGCAATTGTGGTGATTTAAAAAATGAAATAATGCGTAAATTGATTCAAAAAATTGAGATTACTTCGAACTCTTTTAAGGTGCATTATTTTATCGGAGCAGAGGCAATTTCCAGAAATCTAAATAGACTTAAAGACTTAGAGTTAAATAAAAAAATGAACGGGAAACCGTCTGGGGGAGCCGATTCGGCTTCTCTGGATTTTTTAAAGGTCGGTAGTTCGAAAAGATTGACAATTGGTGATCCAAGTGCACAAATATCCAAACCTGCACAACCTCTTGGAATCACTCAGATCTGTATCTCAGAAAGACCGGATTATTCCAAGGAAATAGTCGAAAAGTACCTTTCCGGGCATTCTGCGTCGGATATTGGAAGACTGTATTCTTGCTCTAAACAGAAAATTTTAAAGATCCTCAAAAAGAACAAAGTTAACATGCGTCCCGCGCGAACTGTGGCAACACGGACGGCAGTCCTGCAACAGAAAGCTAAATCCGGCGCTAGGCCGTTTTATGGTTTCTGTTACTTCGAAGGCGCTTTGACTAAACATCCAACTGAATTTCCTGTGTTGCTCAAGATTCATCGGCTGTGGGCTGAGGGGCGGACCATCCATCAAATCAATCAAGAATTGGACAAACAGAAAACCAAATCCCGTGAAGGTAAAAAATGGAGCTGGGCTGCTATACGAAATATCGTCCAGCGTTTTGAACAGAAAATTTTAATCATCAAAAATGGAGGCAAGTATGAACTTAGATAAATTTTTTGCGTGGGTCGTAGGTGTGGTGATTGTGTTTGCAGCTACCGGGCGACTTGAGATTTTACAGAATTGGATATGGCGGGCGCAAGCCAAGGTAATATATGAATCTCGTACAGAGACTTGGGGAAGTCCGAGGTTTTTTTCGAAGTGATCATTTGCAGAAAAGATAGTTTGCAGGAGAGTAAAATCGAAAAATTAATAGAGAGCCGATTTGATTATTATGACGGCAGGGAAAGCTGACCTCTGAAAATGAGGTCAGACTCTCTTAAGAAGTTTAGTTTTTACGACAACACGATTATCGCTTTTAGGGATGGAACGGCTGTTAATACAAGAGCACTCCATCGCATCTGCATCGTACCAAGGCTCACGAACGATCAAGCGATCCCCTTTAACTAGAGTCGCAATGTTTTCACCGATATATTCAACATTGAGATCACGATAGAGCGGAAAACCATCTGAATCTGTCGCGAGCATGTGGTTTTCAATCTCTTGTTCAGTTAGCTCCAATGATGCCGTTGAAAGTGTCCCAGTAGACCTATCGCCGTTAGGCATGTGCCACGTTACTTCAAAGCGAGAGTGGGTCCCGTCTGTGGGACGGAGAAGTTCAACCTCCGTTCCCGCCGAAAGCGGAAGAGCTTTTCCTTGAAGGATTGAATCAGATTTTAATTTTGCCATTTTGTAGCCTCTATTTCCAAATGCGATTTTACTACGTTCTATGATCGAAGCGATTGAACAAGGTGTCAAAATCTCAATGCGGGATCATATAACTTTGTTTAGTTTAACAAATAAAATCGAAGCAGCAAGCCGAATTGATATTACTCCGCATTTAAAGCATTTGCTATCGTCATATTCTATTTTCAGGTGATTAGAAAAATTCCTTTTTTGATTTCCCATTTGTGAGCTGGCCCAATTGCAAATAGAGGCGCAGTAGAATTATAAAGCCCGTCAGCAATTGAATCACATTTGGCAGTTTTGTGGCCGATATAAGCGAAAAAATCTGCCAAGCCATACAGTCCATCATTTCTAGAGTCTACTTCAAACCGAACTGTAACATATTCACACGGGTTTCGCGGAAATCGCTTTACCTCGAAAAGATCAGAGAAAAAAGAAAATAGAGATTGCTCAAAATCCTTGCTAAATACTCCCAACGCCTTTTTGTATTTTTCCTTATCACCAACGGCACTAAAATTTACAATGATTTCCAAAGGGCTATTATGACCAAATGCGTGCAGCACACGCAATAGAGTTAGTCGCGTTGCGTGGATTGCAAATTCACCTGTCCTAATATCTCTAAATTGCTTAGGTAGGAAGTCCTCTAGTGAGTAAATGATTTTGTCTTTAATTTGCTTTACTTGTTTATTTGAGTTGATTGCTGCTATGACCACATCAGGCATATGAATCGCCATTTGGTTGGCGACATGCCTCGCTGCCATGAGCGCAAAAGAAGGGTCTTTTTGAATTATTGCACCCCCAGAAATTTCATCGTTATCTAATGATAGGGAATTGATACGCTCAGCTAGTGAAATAGGGTCTCTTTCCTTGCGCATATGGATTTTATCTAAATTAGCAGTTTTTAGCTTTTGCTCAACGGTCTGAATTTGATCTGTTTTGCAAATCACGAACCCGAGACCAAAGTGGTTTGGTTCGTATGCATTTGTAATTGTTCCAGTTTCATCTACGTATAGACTAATCTTCATAATTCGAATAATTCAAATGGATTAAAATAAAGTCAATCCCCCGGAGACCACGCTTGGCGCACCAGTGGATGCAACACCATCTCCAAATTGTCCAAAAGTTCTTTGTCCCCAGCATTGTAGTGAACCAGTATTAGTTACGCTACAAGTATAACTTTCACCCGACGAGATGTCGATTGAAGAGTTTAGACCTGAGACTGCAGAATAAGTGATATAACTAACACCAACAGTACCTACACCTACTTGACCGTAAAAATTTGAGCCCCAACAATTTACAGCGCCACCAGACATCAAAGAGCAGGTATGGTACATACCAGAAGATACTTGTAAGGCACCTGATGTGATGCCGGTCACCTGCTGCGGTGTCAATTTATCAGCGAGAGTTGCGTCGTTATTTCCGAGCTGCCCATTGCTGTTAAGTCCCCAGCACCAAAGTGAGCCCGTACTCTGAAGCGCGCAAGTGTGCCGAGCGCCCGCAGATAAACTTGTAACGCTCACGATGCTCAGAGCCACAGGTGAAGATGAGTCAGTAGTTGAATTTATGCCAAGTTGACCATTGGCATTTCGACCCCAACAAGCAACGGCACTTGCCATGTATTGAGTGCAAGTATGAAAGCGCCCCGCAGTAATGCTTTTTCCATTTGTAATACCAGTAACCAATTGAGGTGAGGTCACGGCTGTCGAGGATGTGGAACTGTTGCCAAGTTGGCCATAATTATTTGCACCCCAACATTTGATGGTTCCGCCGGTGATGAGAGCGCATGTGTGATATGCTCCTGCTGCTAGGTCGATTACAGCCCCCCCTAGTCCTGCGACATCCACAGGCGTAGAGGATGAATTGGTTGTTCCATCACCAAGTTGGCCACTAGAATTTAAACCCCAACACTTAACCCCACCTGTCGTTGTTCTTACGCAGGTGTGATTTGATCCGGCAGAGATTTGCGCAACAATTCCAGTCAGGGAATTAATTTGTCGGAATTTATCGTAACCTAAGTCATTGCTATAGAAATTATTTCCGTTGCTTAGGCCAAGTTGTCCGCTGCCGTCAGATCCTGAGCACCAAACTGTGGTATCACTTTTTACTATACAAGCATGTGCTCGACCGGAAACAACAGTTGAAATATTACTCGAAAGTGAAGTGTATTTTGTGGTAACTTTCGATCCATCGCCACCAGCGACATTGTTTCCTAATTCACCTTCAGATCGTTTTCCCCAACAGTTAATTGAACCGTCAGTCTTAACGGCACAAGAAAATGAGAACCCACTTTTAATTATGGCTACATTCTGCGTCAGCCCAGGTAAATCAGTAGGTGTTGATGTGGAATTGGTAAGATTCGTGTCCCCCAGTAACCCATATGCTGGTGATCCCCAACATTGAGGTTTTCCAGCGCTCGAAATAACACAAGAGACGACGTCACCAAGAGAGTACATTTTATATCCACTAACAGAGGATACAACTGACGGCGTTATCGAGTCAGAACTGGATCCATTAGCTAATTGAAAATAATTGTTCCAACCCCAGCATTTGGTTTGTGCAGAAACTTGAGCACAAGACCCATAGCTTGAAACCTGAATATCGGAAGCTCCTGATGCGATACCCGAAACACTAACCGGCAGGTTGGAATCTGTCGTACTATTGTTGCCAAGTTGCCCATTGCTGTTCCAGCCCCAGCACTTTACTCCGCCAGTAGATAATAAGGCACAAGTATGCGCACCTCTCGCTGAAGAAATTTTAGTGGCTATAGAAATACCGGAAACCAACACGGGAATATTTGAATCAACATTAGTGCTATTTCCCAAGCTTCCCATTGCATTGTAGCCCCAGCACTTGACCGTGCTATTTGAAAGTAGTGCACATGAAAAATCGAATCCACTTGAGATTTGAGTAGCTGCAGATATTCCCGTAACTTGAACAGGAACGGAAGAGTTAGTGTTGACACTGTTTCCAAGTGCACCTGTGATATTGTATCCCCAGCACCAAGCGGTGCCATCAGATTTTATTGCACAACTGTGTCTGGAACCTGACGCAACACTCAAAACACTGGATAGACCACTAACTGACACAGGGCTATTTCTGTCTGTTGTGGTGTTATCACCTAGCTGTCCGTAATCATTTTGCCCCCAACACTTTACCGCGCCACTCGTTATCGCGCACGCATGATGATCACCAATACTCAAAATTTCTTTGAATGGATCAATATAAATCATATTGTGCTGAAAATTTGAACCTAAATTTCCAGCACGATCTGTTAGTGTGAGATTCACAGTCTTCTTTCCAGTCGATCCGGTAATTGTATAAACAATTGTAAGCACTCCAGCCGCATCACAAGTTGCAGATGTAATGCTTATCCCTGAAACAACACCAATGTTTACCGTCGAACTAGCTTCACAAGTTCCTGTGAGTGTTATGCTTGTTGAATTGGTTGTTTCTAGATTTGCTAAATTAGCAATTGTTGCTGTAGGAGCGGTAGTATCAACAGTCCATGCGCTAGAAATCGTTGTTGAAATATTTTCTGATGTGTCAATCGCCCTTACGCTCAAATAATAGGTCGACCCGTTCGTCAACGACAAGCTCGCCGCTGTAATTGATGTACTTAAACCAATTGGTGTCCATTCTTTAACGGTAGCCCCTCCTGATGAAACACCTATTGCATACTCGTATCTCATTACATCACCCGATGGACTGGCGGTAAAAGTTGCTGTTGGTGCTGCGATAAGTGAATTATAAAATTGGGCCAAGCTAAGCCCAGATGGTGGGCTTGGAGGCGTAGTATCTGAAGGAGTAGGGTTGTTGTGTCCTATTACATTTATTTGCCAACTCGTAAGCGCTCCAGTGTCTCCTGCCGCGCCATCAACAACCTTTAAGGTCCAATTCCCTCTCGAAGATTCACCATAAAAAGCGTTACTTAAAAGCTGCGCCGTATATGTAAGTGAGGGGTTAAAAAATGCTCCACTGTTTATATTCATTAAAATATTTTTTGTCCCCGATGGAGAGGTTAGTTCAATCCCTAAATCAGTTATCCATTGATGACTTGTGGTAAATTTGACCTGTATTCCTTCAATTATAAAATTATGACGAATATTTATTGATGAGCTTGTACCTGTGGCTGAATTGTCAGGAATCGCCTGAGATATAGTACCTGATGAATATTGCCAAGTGCCATCGCTAGCCTGAGTTGCTCTTAATGGATTGAGCGTTCCAACATAACTCTTTGCCAGGGTTACAGCATTGTCAGCGTTAACTCTCCCAAAGCCATACCAGTTATGAAACCAAAAGCCAGCCGCGTTTTGTGTCCACCCTTGTTGATAGGTGTAGCCTGTCAGGTTCAAGCCGCTCGACGGATGTGACGTGCTAGTTGCTGTTGAATCAGTTTTAGTGGCAGTCGAAGCTAAGATATACTTCACGTCCCGCCATGATAAAATTGGATTAGCCTCAAGAATTAGCGCAATCACGCCGGACGTAACCGGCGCAGCTGATGATGTTCCATTCATCTTTGACGTATATTTGCAACTTGGATTCAAACTACTACTGTTTTCAAACGAATTAACTGGAGTTTCCAATGTCGAGGACATTCCTTTGTTACAGCCTTGAATATCTGTAGTCATTATAGCAGGATCTGTATCGCCAAACTCGCCACCAGGAGCAGAAACCCATAAATTACTTCCTGGTGTGCTATAACTTGATCTGGTTCCTTGGGAATTAATGGCCCCAACAACAATAATGTCCGTAGAGGAATTTTCAGCACTTCCAAAATTGGAATTTCCAAAATAATGGCAATTTCCATTTATACCCGAACCAGTATTGAAGCAGTTAAGCGGGCCACCGGTTGAGTCATACGAATAATCTGACGTAAATTCATTGCCAGCGGACTTTACATAGAATGATCCTTTACCTCCGCGCTGACTTGTAGTTCCATATCTAAGCTGGGCCAGATATGCGGTATCTTCAACTTTTGGAACCAAAGATGGTCCACCATAGCTGTAATTAAAAATATCAAAAGATCCATTCGCTTGATCAATCAATATTGCCGTACTTTGAGAACTTCCAATAAATCTTAGTCCTGCAATTTTTGAATTGGGTGCAACGCCGCGTGTACCGATGTTATTCCAGCCGACTGCTCCGATAATTCCAGCGACAGCAGTTCCATGACCGACTGATCCATCTGTTGTGCTGGTTGGCGTTGGGTCTCCAATGTATGGAGAAGAAAGATTATAGTTTTTTGAAGCTCCAGCAATTATGTTCGCAGATAAATCTTCATGTGCAATCTCAACACCAGAGTCGCTTACGGCAACCTTTACTCCGCTGCCGGTGATTCCATTTTGAATAGTCTGTGTTTGATTGATGTCATTTCCGGCAACTCCTGGATTTGTGGCAAAATTTGTCTGACCCGTATTTTGAATATGCCATTGATATTTTCTAAGAGGGTCGCCATTTACGGAAATTGAATATGGTCCGAAAGTAGAGCTGCTTCCATCGCTTCTCGTTACAGTAAAACTTAGGTTATTTATATTAACGTTATCATTTGGCACACCTTCAATTTTTTTCGTAACCGAATCAAATGTTAACCAGCTTGGTCCATTTTGAAATGTCACAGAAGAAACCGAAGAGCTAAAAGATGAAAGGTCTATTGTAAATTTTTTGTCTTGATATGCAGAGGCAGAAACCGTTACAGAATCACTTGGTGGTGCAGCGCCAGATCCGCCGCTACCGCCACCTCCGCCTCCACCGGAGCAGCCAACTAGCGTAAAAAAATACAATCCTAATACGAGAGAAGGGTTTAAATGTTTCATTTGATTGAGGCCCCTTTCCCAAGAATTTCAAGGCTAACACTTTTTACTTCGGGAGAAGTTCTTAATGACTTTTCCTTTTCAAATATATTTTGTCCACTTCGTACCTGGAGCAAAGCTGTATTAATTTGAGGTGCAAGATATGATACGTCCATTTGATTTGCTTTTGCCAATGAGTCTGCGGTGGAAATATCTCGCAGCTTAACTATCAAAACACCCGTAATAATTTTTTTTTCAAAACCGAATTTGTCGGTCACAACATAGAGAGCATTTGCATTGAATGTCACAAGGCTATTTTGAGGTGCCGTCGTTGTGATTTCAAATCCATCCGGTGAGTCGGATTTTCCGACTGATTCAAGGCTTCGCTTGGCAGATAATGAATTAAGCCAAATATAAGGAGCACCGTTCAAATTTATAGATTTAAGCACCTGAGTTCGGCCGCTCTTGACGGCACTACTGCTGTTTTTTTTATATTCTTTTCTCTCAGCAGCAGGTTCTCGTGTTGGCTTGTAACTAAGATCTTCGATTTTAGTTGCAGCTTCGGGTGTACTGCTAGATTGAAATGACTTTAAAACAACTGATCCAGCTACGGTGACAACCATTGGCGACTTTACGGGGCTTGAAATTTTCACAGGAACTACATCGTTAGTCTCTTTTGCGTTAAAAAAATAGAACGAAAAAACTATGATTGCAACGCTGCTCAAGATAATAATTTTTGTATTGGTCCTCACTCAGAGCCCTTCTTTTTGATTCATTTCAACTTGTCCAATGCAGTGGACAACACGCATATAACTATCGGAATGATCTAAACAAACTTGAGATGGGAGCTCGGCATTTCCTCGTCTCAAAGAGAGAAATCAGCAACATGAACACACATAGAAGTTATTTATTTAAAGTAATTTTGAATAAACAGACGTCCAGCACAATGGACGCATCAACTGTCTCGAATTCGTACAATGCACTGGACGACCTGGGAGCATTGAATGCAACGGAAAAGAAAAGGAAATATTGATGATAAGTTCTTTGTTGCTCTTGGCAGAAGAATTTCATCTCTTATTCTTGAAAAAGGGTATCAGTCGCCATATGCCTTTTGGCTTGAACATGGTGATGAAGGCTTATCTCGTTCTAATCTAAATTATCTATTGAACGGTAAAACCGACCCGAAGATGTCTACATTGAGAAGAGTTGCGGAGGGTCTTGAAATAGACTTATCGGAACTATTCCTTAACCTCAGATAGTTTTCAAATTAGGATGGTGGACAGTCGCCACCCTGAGATCAAGAAATCACCCTTACAATTAAATACTTACGATCGACGACTCTGGTGGTGGCAAAGCGACCATGTAGTTTTTACCCTGCAATACGCGCAAACGACAGCTCAGATCTCATTAAATTGGGTCTCAAGGACTTTTAAACATAATTCACCGCCTAAAGTCTAGGCACTGTATTTGTATTACTAGTAAATGGCGGGGGGTACATGCGTGCAACACAACATCTTGCTTATTGATGACGATGCAAGCTTTCGAGCTTCAATGTCAGCATTCCTAGCAGACGAAGGTTTCTTCGTTCGCGCAGCGGCCAGTGGTGATGAAGGCATTGCTCTGGTCCGCCAGAAGGTTATCCCCTTTTCTTTAGCCCTCGTCGATTTCCACATGCCTGACGTTGGCGGGCCTGAAACCATCCGGCAGCTCAAGCAGTTGGATTCGGCATTCACGGTCTTTGCCTTCTCAGGCGATGACTCTATAGACGCTCACAATAGCTCGCTTGAGTCCGGAGCCGTCTACTTCATCGAAAAGGACATTGGCGATGCAAAGCTGCTTGGATTGCTTCACAGAGCCTGTCGTGAGGTCGAGCGCCGCACGAAGCCCATTTCAATTTCGACTCACTCGGATAATCGAAAACTGATCGAAAGTGTTCAGATGGTCGGCGTCTCTGAATCCATGGCCGAAGTTGCCAGGCTTATTTTAAAATTTGCACCATCAAACGACTCGGTGTTGATTCGTGGTGAAAACGGGACTGGCAAAGAAAAGGTCGCCCGCGCGATTCACAATCACTCAGCCAGAAGCGGCAAACCTTTTATTGCGGTCAACTGCTCTGCCATCCCAGAAAATCTAATCGAAAGCGAATTCTTCGGTCACGAAAAAGGCGCTTTCACCGGAGCGGCTCGCAGTCGCAAAGGTTTTTTTGAGGCCGCAAGTGGCGGGACTATTTTTCTGGATGAAATCGGTGATATGGCAAAACATCTTCAATCGAGTTTGCTTCGCGTGCTTCAAGAAAAATGTATTACTGCGGTAGGCTCCACCGAAAGCCGAAAAATTGATTTTCGCTTGATCGCTGCGACCAACGCACCCTTAGAAACTTTCATCGCGGAAAAATTATTTCGGGAAGATCTGTTCTTCCGACTGAATGTGCTGCCAATCACAATCAAGCCACTTCGTGAGCGTCCTGAAGACATCGCGATTTTAGCGCAAGCCTTTCTTGAAAAAGCGAACGTCGAAACGAATCAAAATAAAATTCTTCTTGAGTCCACTGTTGAAGAACTTAAAAAAATCCCCTGGCAAGGCAACGTCAGAGAGCTTGAACACTGCATTCGGTTTTTGGTGAATCTATCGTCGGG
>JAYVPD010000038.1:0-2649 GCA_043757515.1 Pseudobdellovibrionaceae bacterium | reverse complement strand
AGCACTTATAATAACTATACTAAATTAACCTATCAAAAAATATACAATCACATGATGCTAACCAGACTTGATTCGCATGAAATCGTTACGGGTGAATTGCTATGGTCGACGTTTAAAGGATTTTTTGGAATTGCTGGTCTTGTAATTATTGGAAGTTTTTTTGGCTTGGTGACGGGATGGCAAATCATTCCAGTTATTTTTATTCTTATCTTGAACAGCTGGATATTTAGCGGCATTGCAATGACTATAACGTCATTTGCTAAAAACTATGATTCGTTTATTTACGCTACTAGCGGGTTTTTAATTCCAATGACATTAATTTCTGGAACCTATTTTCCGATCAATCAAATGCCATGGCCGCTTCAAGTTTTAACTTATATTTTTCCGTTGTCCCACACCGTGCATCTTTCAAGAATGATTCTAACAAGCGATTGGCATTGGTCGGGCTATTTGCACTTTGCTTATTTACTCATGGTTGCATATTTCTTCTATACCTTGTCGCTTATGCGGATAACGAAAAAACTAATTAGTTAAAAACTTCGCAACATTGTTATTGCGACTCAGGGCTGGCAATTTTGAACCAAAAATACTATCAAATTCACCCTCTGGCATTTCGTAGCCATTTACAAAGTACTGGCTGTTTTTGACTTTAGTTTTAGCAATTATTTTTTGATAAATGTCTATCTGAACCGTTAATTTTTTTATTTGTAGATTTATATGAGCCACTGTTTCAAACGTGCGATTTTCGACAGGTTGACCTTGCACTAAAGTCGTAAATTTTCCATCAAAAGGAATTTCCTCAGTAAGTGATTGATAGGCACCTACCATTGAATATTCAAATAGAAATTTGTTTTTTATATCTTGTCGAATATTGAGGCCCGAAACACTGGAATTTAAAACCAAAGCTCGCGTTTTAAAAAGACTGGCAAATTTAGGAGACAAAACAACTACATTTCCTGACTGAACCGCACCTAGTTTTACAAGACCTTCTTTTTTTGTCGTATCGGCTCGTTCAACAAACGAATCTAGTTTGTAAGATAGCCCCAATTTTAATGGACAGTATTCGCCGCCCAGCGCTGCTGAATAGTCGGCTTTTAGTCGATCACCAGTTCTTAAATTTTCAAGCGTTATGTCATCATTGGCGGGAAAGGTGGCCTCAACATTTGTCGTCGGTCTGCCTTTTACACAGTTTTTTTGAATTTCTTTAATCAGCAAATAACTATTTTCATCCTTGGCTTTAAGTTCGGCTTCTTTTAATTGGATGGCATCGGTAGAAAATCGTTTATTTGAAAATACCATAGAGGAATCTGGAATTGTAATCGTTGGGCGGGACCCTAATTGAGTTTTGATAGTTTCTATTTCGATTTTGGAAAGCGGTACGCCTTTGGCAGAAGGCACTAATGTGAGGTGATCTGGGATGGGGTCTAAGGCGACACTTTGCTCAATTTTTGTCTCTGAGCAGCCACCGATAGCTATTAGAGTTAATACCAATATTCCCAGTCGTTTCATATACATCCATTTCTACAATGAATTCAGATGTTACAAAAGATGTGCCATAGTTATTATTTGTTTGCCTCGAGGGCCTTTGGATTTTTTTTGAATGCGTCGGGTATAGAAACAGGTTGGTCAGAAATCTTGCCAAGACAAGACTTGGGGGCCGCAGCAAGGGACGAAGTGCCTCCTACTATTGAGCCCAATCCTGAACCGTTCACAAATGATGATCCTAGGCCGCCCCGTGCCCGCATGGGATCTCCGGATAACCTTTCTTCAGCCAACATAAATTGATTTAACGTCGTAGCAGCTTCATTTGCGGGCGTTGAGTCCGTTAGAACCTTAGTTACCGGTTTTCCAGTTTCATCCAAATACTTTAATTCAATTTTTTTTACGAGGCCCTCACTGGGAAAGCGAGTAATTCCTTCGGCAATAAATTTTGTTTCCGCTGCCAAACGAGCTTGTCCGTCGGCAACCATTTGTGGAAGGGCCATAGCTTGGCTTGAATCCAACCGGCCGAGGTCTTTTAAAGTTTCAATGTGTTTCAGTAAGGCCTCTAGTTGTCTTTCTGTCCGACCTGGCGTCAAAAATAAGACTTCAGCTATGTGATTTAGACCTGCGGGCCGACCCATCATCATAAGTTCACCCAGTGGAATTTTGCGATCGTCCTCGTAAGCTTTTCCCCCTAGCTCTGCGAAAATTTTTACCATGCCGCCTCGAGATCCCTGACTTAATCGATCGGTGAATGTATGAAAAACGCCTTCAGCGCTTACTGGTCCTGGGTACAACGGTGCATGAATGCCAGACGAATTTGCACCTCGATCAAACACAGAATTGCTAAAAAACTTTTTTGCAGCATCGTCCCCTTGGGACAATACCCCTGGCACTATTTTATCCCCAAATTCATCGCCCCAAAAACCGGCATGAGGACCATTATGAAAAAGATTAGCTTTCATTCGAATTTTGAATTCCTCTTTAGTAATTCTACCCAAATTAAAATCGTCTATTGCAGAACTCATCCCCGGCATTTCGTGAAGATAGCCTTGTAAGATAGGATTCTTTTTAAGAACTTCACGCAAGGATTCTATCGGCATATCGCTGTTTAGAAACGTTTTATCTGCAAAACCACTTTCTGACATTATTTCTCGCATTGCCTTG
>JAYVPD010000037.1:0-2650 GCA_043757515.1 Pseudobdellovibrionaceae bacterium | reverse complement strand
TCCGTGTCGATTGGCCGGATAATTTTCGTTCTCAAGATTTGCCCGATCTACGAGCCACCTTCTAAAAGGACTCAAGACGTTTAAGGAGAAAAATACCCAATTTATTTCAATCACAGAATCCATTGATACAAATTCTCCTCTAGGTGTTGCCCTCTATACGATTCTTGGGGCACTGGCTCAGCTAGAGCGCGAAATGATCATTGAGCGAGTTCGCGCTGGAATGGCCAATGCGAAAGCGAAAGGAAAAAGAATCGGACGAATTAAAAAAAGAAATTCAGTTTTGATCAGATCGCTTGTCGACGCTCGATAAACCTATAGGGAGGTCGCGCGAATTGCAAAATGCTCGCACGGCAGCGTACACGCTGAATTAGTGGCCTACAAAAAAGAAAAAGAAGCCGCTGAAAAATTAAAATTAGCTGAGTTTCAAGATTCGCTTAAAGTAGGCGCAGCGAATCCCATAAGTGAAATACAAAAAATGAATTTGCCAGAAGAAACTGTCCGTAAAGTCGAACAAGATTTAGAGGCAGCGGCAAAATCAAAAGTAGCAGCGATCCAAGGACAGTATTACGAGACCTGCGATTAACGACGGCCAGAAGGTCCGCCTTTAAAAGATCATTACTCAAAGTTTACAAAGAAAAGCGGTTGTATCAAACAAGGTACATCCGCTTTTTATTTTTGGACCTCAGAAAGAAGAGGTTTAGGACGGCACTTGAGTTGACGAAAGGCTTTTCTCGCCTTAATTGTAATATCGAGAATACCAAAACTAATTTCTATTTAACAGTCATTGACTGAATAACTGCATGTAGTCCAAATGCAGTGATACCGGCAATCACTATTTCATTTGCACCACCTAGTATCCCGTTAGCTCGCCAATAACGTACTTTATTTCGAGCTAATCTCACGGCATCATTGAGATCTTCTCCAAAAGATAGAACACTTACGCTTTGGTTTTCCAACGAATGCAACAACAGTATTTTCAATACTGTTGTTGGTGCCAGGTAGTTTTTATCAATAAATCGACTATCCGTTAGTTTTACGAAAGCACGGCACGCACCCGTAGCGCATGTAAATGCTTTCTGACCGGGATATTCTTCAATAAGCTTCTCAATGCGATCTTTAAGATTGCTTGGTGGTAAGTTAATTATAAAGATTATCCCGTCCTCAAGTAAGCTAATAGTTTTAACAGTTGTTCGCATTGGCATTAATAAATTTAAGTTGCCAGGGCGGCCACTTGTATCAAACCGAATAGAATTATAAACTAGTCGAATATGCCCTGATGTCGTTACTTGTACCAACATTTTATCCTTTAATTCGGGCACTTCGCTAAATCGAAGATCTGACTTTAGAGCTATTATTTTACGATAGGAAAAATCTAACCCATCGATATTAGCAATACGATCGATCATTTGAAACTGCGGTGAATAAAAGTTTGTACACTGATTAGCAGAAGCAATTTCAACGACGAAAAAAAGAAATAGTAACATTGGACTAAGGAATTTTTTACATATGAATAAATCGACCATAATCCTTCAATTTTAATCTGTTTTTTGTTTGCTTGCAACTGTAGAAAAATAGCCAAAAAGACGTTTTTCGCGCTTTGAATAGGCTTACTAGAGGCCACTTATCTATGTTTTGCCTTATAGTTTTAGCTTTTAGGATTAGTGACAGTTCCAGACTGCAGTCCAAAACCCAATCAATCGCGGCTTGTCAGTGGGTCCGTTTAAGTTCGATCTTATACGATCTGATCACTTTTTTAGAAGTACCGGTTACTGATTAGAAAGCATGAGAATCTATCCAGATCAGGATGGATAGCCTTTCAAGGGTGAGTCGCCCCGGACCCTTTAAAATCAAACAGCTGCTGTCCATAAAGGTTCAGCAGCTGTAATTTTCGTTTCTAAATAAAGAAGTGGTTTATGACCGACCGAATTTCGAGTTTGATTTTGAAAATTTAGAATTCTTAAACGATTTAAACACTTAACGGCGAAATTTTTAGCATCAGATTTTTTTAAATTGATTATCTTTCTAGAAATTTCGCTTCAAAAGTGCAGTTTGTTGATTTTGTGAAATTTATTTTAGGTTCTGTACTTATTCATTAGCTAAGCATTTGCAGAAACGGGTCAGGTAACTGAGCCATCCTGATTTTTACGCCTCAAATGGTTTGTGACTTGTTCTCAAAGCATTTTTCCATGAGAGCAAAGTCCACCTAACCGGTTTTATTTCTTTTTGTATCTCCCAATAGAGACCAACAATTATTTTAATTTTTCGTATCGAACAATTCCGTAAGGTCCAAAATGCGGATCTATCAGAAAACGATCAACCAAAAATAATTCCTGAGGGTCATATTCAGACTTTGCGCCGCTAACTTTCAGGTAACCTTTTTCAAGGGTGAGTGGCAATTTCAGCGGACTTACCAAACTGATATTAAAATTCGAACCTTGTTTGGTAATCTGTACATCATCGAACCTAGCCGTTGGCTAGGATTCGCATTTTATAATCGTATGGTGTATAGGCTGGATTCTTGGCAAGTAAATCCTCAACTAGCTGTTTAAAATATTCGCGTGGATTCACTTTGTTTAGCTTACATGTTTCGACAATACTAAAAATAATAGCCGCTGTTTCAGCACCACGTTCAGAGTGGGTTCCGTACCAA
>JAYVPD010000036.1:0-2653 GCA_043757515.1 Pseudobdellovibrionaceae bacterium | reverse complement strand
ACGCCGCCCAAAAGAATACCTTTGCCGCCATGATCTTTTTGCAAATAAAAAGCACCGATCTGAGTCGCCATACGACCGGCCACTTCACTCATTGGCTTAAGCAAAGGAAGTGAATGGTCAGGTAGTTCGATTGTTTCGTAAGCAATAGATTTCACTTTTCTCTCTGCTAAAACTTTAGTTAGTTTAGGTTCAGCAGCTAGGTGAAGGTAGGTGTATAGAATTTGGTTTTCGCGAAGTAATTCATATTCATCAGGAAGTGGCTCTTTCACTTTCATGATCATATCGGCTTTTTTATAAACTTCGGCTTTTGTGTCGATAATTTTAGCGCCGGCTTTTTCGTACTGTTCATTTGAAATTAAAGAACCAACACCCGCGTTTTTTTCAATAATAACGGTGTGACCTTCTTTAACAAATTGCTTTACGCCCGCTTCGGTAATCCCTACGCGGTTTTCGCTGATTTTGATTTCCTTAGGTACTCCTACTATCATATTCGCCTCTATTTTTTAGTTTTAGTCGCTTTTTTAGCGGCCTTTTTTTTAGTTGTTTTTACTTTCGAGTTTTTTTTAGTCGCTTCATACGCGTCTTTGCCTGTTTTGCCTGATTTCACTAAATCTGCTATTTCCTGTTTTCTTTTCTTATTCATCTGTTAGCTCCCTATATTTTCATTCTCATAACACATAGCTAATACTCTATTCAAATAGAGGTTCACTTTGTATGCCGTTTTTGGAAAAATTATCATCTTTGATCTTGCTCTTGAAATCAATAAGATCGCCTTAACCGTTCGCGTAAAAAGTGCAAAAAAAGAAAATCAAACTTAGGCCAATAGTCTGGCGGCCTGGCTTAATTTAATGCCCAAGATGAAAACTTTTTAACTTCTTCTGAAATATCAGCGCCCAATTCGACAAAACGATATTTCTCTTTGGAATTCTTAATAAGTTGAACGAGCTTATTCATCAAATCATGTCCGGCCTTATGCAAGACTACATGGCCCATCAGGGGCATTTCTAAAGTTACAAGATCCCCCAAAGCATCCAGGCATTTATGCCGTACGAATTCGTCAGCGAAACGCAAGCCCCCTTCGTTTAAGATCTTTTGGTCGTCTAATACGATGGCATTGTCCATGCTACCGCCCTTAGCTAAGCCTTTTGCTTGCATAGCTTCGACGTCTTTTAGAAATCCAAAGGTTCTAGCTGGCGCAATTTCGCGGGAAAATGACGATTCGTTTACATCAATGTCAATTTTTTGGATCCCAATTGAGGGATGAGGAAAATCAATCGTTACGGTCAACCGCAGTCCATGGTAGGGCAACACATAGGCTTGTTTATCCCCTTCAGAAAGAAAAATAGGCTCTTTGATATAGCAATATTCGCGAGGTTGATCTTGTTCAATAACACCTGCTTTTTGAATAGCATTGTAGAATTCGATCGAGCTGCCATCACAAATCGGAATCTCAGGCCCATCGAGCTCGATGATCAAATTATCTATTCGTAGTGCTGACAAGGCGGACAAGCAGTGTTCCACAGTGGCCACCGTGAAGTGTGAATTGCCAATTGAAGTCTGATACGACGTAGCCTGTACATTTTCACTTTTTACTTTGAGCGATGGTTTCCCTGGTAAATCCGAACGCACAAAATGAACTCCGGTATCGATCGGTGCGGGACGAAACGTCAAAGAACATCTATCCCCCGAGTGGATCCCAACTCCATCGACAATGGCTTTTTTACGAATTGTCTTTTGTAAAAACACAGCGCCTCACTTACTTTCAAAAAGTGTTTTTTTAGCAAAATCAGTCAATACACGTCCACGAGGTGTCTTTTGAATAAACCCCTCTTGGATCAGAAAAGGTTCAAACACATCTTCCAATGTATCCTTATCTTCACTCAGTGCCGCTGACAGAGTTTCAATTCCGACCGGGCCGCTGTTGTATTTTTCAAATATCAGAGTCAATAATTTACGATCCATCATATCTAAACCCAGCTTATCCACACCTAAGCGATTCAAAGCCCCAGTCGCCAAGGATTCATCCACATGCCCATTGCCTTGAACATCGGCAAAATCTCGAACCCGTTTTAGAAGCCGATTCGCAATTCGAGGTGTTCCCCGACTGCGCCGAGCAATTTCTTCAGCGCCATCTGATCCGAGCTTAACCTTTAGCAGTTCGCCGTTTCTCATTAATATTTTTTGCAACGATCCACGATCATAGAACTGCAAACGTTCTACGATTCCAAATCGATCTCGGAAAGGCGCATTTAAAGCCCCAGCCCGAGTCGTTGCACCGACCAGTGTGAACGGACTGAGCTGAAATTTCATCGATCGAGCGCCAATACCATCACCTGTGACAATATCAATGTAGTAGTCTTCCATCGCGGAATACAGGTACTCTTCCAACGTGCGATTCAACCTGTGAATTTCATCAATAAACAAAACCGAAAATGGTTTGAGTGACGTCAATAAACCGGCTAAATCACCTTTTTTTTCAATAGAGGGCGCCGAGGCCATTTTAAAATCTACGCCTAATTCGTTAGCGATAATTTTTGCAAGCGTGGTTTTACCCAGCCCAGGAGGCCCAAATAACAAAACGTGATCCAGCGGTTCTTTGCGTTTGGTAGCGGCCTGGATATAGACGCCCAATTTGTCTTTGATATCATCTTGA
>JAYVPD010000035.1:0-9868 GCA_043757515.1 Pseudobdellovibrionaceae bacterium | reverse complement strand
TGGGAAAAAAATTCAGAATCTTGGCAGAACTATATTACTATTTTACTCTCTCAATCGGAATCCGCTCTAGAAAACGTTTATGTGGGTGACAAACGGCTCGAGGACTTGATAAGGAAAGTCCGTCACTTACTTGTTTCAGAAAAGAGCGAACTATGGCAGCGAAATCAAATAAAATCACAAATACCTCGGGATCTGTAAGATTAAACAAATTTCTTGCTGATTCTGGCATATGCTCGCGCCGCGCGGCTGACACGATCATCGCGGAAGGCCGAATCCTAGTAAATGGCAAAAAAGTGTTCGAATTAGGAATCAAAGTGAATCCTACTGACCGCATCACTTTTGACGGCAAACCAGTTAAGCAAGTGACTCAAAAATTATACCTAATGCTTCACAAGCCTAAAGGTGTTTTAACAACTTTAGAAGACGAATTAGGTCGCAAAACCGTTGCAGAATTTCTGGGGGATATTCAACATCGCGTATTCCCCGTGGGTCGTTTAGATTGGGATTCAGAAGGTCTTTTATTATTTACTAATGATGGCGATTTTGCCAATCAGATCATGCAGCCTAAGCAGGACATCACAAAAACGTATCTGGTTAAGGTGGATGGGCGTCCTGAAGAGCCTCAGCTTCTTAGATTGCGTCAGGGTGTTTCAATTCCTGGTGGCCGAGTTAAAGCGCTTAGTGTAGAGAAAATCACTCGTAAAGACGGCTCAAAGCAATACCAGTGGTTAAAGATCGTTATCAACGAAGGTAAGAATCGGCAGATTCGCTATATGTTTGAAAAAATAGGTTTTGATGTTTTGAAACTTCAGCGGATTGCTATTGGCCAACTAAAGCTGGGTAACCTGGATAAAGGCGAATTAGCCTATCTAGACGAAACCGACATCAAGCGCGTATTTATCAAGGACTTACCAGTTGATACTCGCCCAAAAACACACGTTAAACCTAAGAAAGACACCTCGGCCAAACGGACGTTCAAAGCCTCTAAAAAGCAAGAGCGTGAGTTTAACAAAATATTCCATGGACAAGAGTCCTAGCTACGGACGCGAGTCCCAACCTAACGCCCAATTTATTATGACCAGCAAAATCTAGTCCAAAGCTCTATGAAGTCTCAAATAAGGACTCCGATAGAGCTAGTATGAAATGGTTAAAGACAGCCCAATTGAAATGGATATTTGTACTAGCAGTGCTAGTCGCAAGTACGCGCAGTAAAGCCGACGAGCTGGCTATATTTGAAGTGCGTAGGAACATTCCATTGTCTGATACCGATCCGGTCTATAAGGATTTCTACGTTAAAGGCGCTGAATCCGTAAAGCTTAAGAAAAATCAAATTTTCACAGTGACCAGAAAAGTAACTATGCGGGATGCCGCTGGATCACAGGTTATGGGTGAAATTCAGGCCCCAGTTGGTCAGCTCAAAATTATCGCTGTCTATGGCAAAATTGCCGTTGCTCGCGAAGTTAAAATTTTTACTCGTGACGATCTGCCAATGATAGATAATCCATGGTTTATGATCGGCGATTCATTAGAATCCAATTAAATCTTGAAAATGACCGGTAAACTGCTATTTGTGGCCACTATGATAGCAACTACCTATTTTAAAATTACCTTAAAAAATATCCACTATGATCTGGAAACATCGCTCACCAAGCATTGTTTTGACTGTGGGGCCTTAGGAGTTTCTGAATCTTTAAGCTTTGTTCAGCCCAATTTGGTGTACGAACCCAAAGTGTTGCATTCAAAAATGATAGCGGTCGATGCTTATTTCAATGATCGCCCAGCTAGTGAGTTTTTTGATGGAATAAAAACTCTTGCGCCCAACGTAGCTTGGGATGTTACCGAAGAAGCGTCTAAAGATTGGCTTGAAGAATGGAAAAAAGGTTTCAAAGCGTTTAAATTGATTGATAAATATTGGGTCGTCCCTAGCTGGGAAAAAGTACCAGCAGAATGCCAAGTACCGATTTTCATTGATCCTGGAATGGCCTTTGGAACCGGAACCCACGCTACCACGCAAATGGCCGCGTATTTAACTGTAAAGGCGGGAAAACAAAAATCCCTGTCTAATAGTTCACTGTTAGATGTGGGCACGGGAACCGGTATTTTAGGAATCTTGGGGCGCCACGTAGGGTTTTCAAAAGTAAAAGGACTAGAAGTCGACCCCGAAGCCATTCGCGTTGCCGGTGAAAACGTAGTTATAAATAAAATTTCTGCGTTTGAAGTTTCGGCGACTCCAATAGATGAGCTGCGCGAAACGTATGATCTAGTTATTGCCAATATTATTGACGGCGTTCTACTAAAAATAAAACCATACCTAATAAAATGTATGAAGCCTGATGGATCCATGATTTTAACTGGAATATTGAAAGACCATGAAAGCGAATTTATTTCTGATTTTATTGAAGAGCAGAATCTAAGAATCGAAATGCGCCTAGAAAAAGACGACTGGGTTGGCTTTTGGGTCACCCGTGCGTAGATACTGGTTTGATGTCAATTTAGAGTTGCATCAAACATTAGTTATCGACAAAGATCTCTTCCATCATATTTTTGAAGTGTGTCGTGTTGGCAAAGGCCAACACTTTGAATTGCTGAATTCAAGTGGTCTTGGATTTTTAGTGCGTGTTGATTCGGTTGAAAAAAAACGTGCAAGTGTCACTGTCATCGAAGTTCGTAAAATTCCCGAAGTTAAAAGACCCCATGTCCATTTATTTATGTCTATGCCCAAGTTTTCAACTATAGAATCCGTAATTGAAAAAGCTGTGGAACTAGGAGTTCATTCGATTCATCCGTTTTTTTCGGACTTTTCGTTTATTAAAAATTTAGCTGAAAAAGATTGGCTGCACAAACAAGAGCGCTGGAATAAAATTGTTGTTTCTGCGACCCAACAGTCGGGCCGCGGGGATCTGATGAAAATATCAAAACCCTTTGCTTGGAAAGATTTTTCAGAAACCATGCACCGAAATGAAATTTCAGAGTGTCTATTCTTCTATGAGGGCGAATCGGCTCTGACCGCTAAAAAAGCAATAGAACGCCTGAAACTTCGGCATTCAAATCTGGCTACAGTAGGATTGGTTGTGGGTAGTGAAGGTGGATTTTCTGTTAATGAAATCAATGGCTTAAGCGACCTTGGCTTAAGTCCGGTGACTTTGGGAACCCAAGTTTTAAGGGTTGAAACGGCTTGCCTTACCGGTTTGTCCATCCTAAAGTATGAGTTTGATCTGATGGAGGCCTGATGAACAATGAAGTAGATCCCTTCGAAGAATTTGAGTTCAAACCTATTACTGATGGATTAGGATTTCACAGAACTCAAAAGGCTTTGGAAAAACCGGCCACTCAAGCTAAATCAATTCCTGATTTTTCAGATGCAGTTAAGGAAACTCTGTTTTCGACACCTTTACCTGCAAAAAAATCTAAAAACTCAGGCGGCGACGCCTACGTTGATTTGTACAATGAACGAACCACGCTTTCTCAGACTCAGACCCACGATATTGTGGACGAAATTCTTAAAAATATTGAAACATCGAAACAGAAAACGCCTCCCAGTTTTCAAATGCCGAAATCAGAAGCCCGATTAATTACCTCTAGAGTCGAGCCCGTCTACAAACCGTCTGGCCCATTGATGACTGCATTATTCTTGGATTTAATGCTAGTGTCTGCTTCAACATTGCTTTTCTTGGTGGCACTGCTGGCGATCACTAAAATTGATTTGCTTCAAAATATCAAAAATCCGGACGATCAGGGTTCTGTTTATGTATCTTTGTTTTTATTATTTGCGAGTGTGAGTTTTATTTTTTATTCCGTTTTCAGAGCTTTCTTGGGCTACACCCCGGGTGAATGGGCCTATGATCAAAAAATTCAAGTTCCAGGCGATCGGATCGATTTTTTTGCCCTTACTAAAATAGTATTGCGTAGTATTTTGATATTTGTATCCGGTGGTTTTGTCATTCCGTTAATTTCTTGGGTACTAGGCAAAGACCTTTTAGGCGAATTTTTAGATTTACCATTGGTGCGCAAAAAATAGAATGGGCCGATTTTTTTCAGATAAAAATGAATTTCTTAATAACCTAAGTTCCCTTCGTAAGGATAAGAAAATTGTCTTTACCAATGGTTGTTTTGATCTTTTACATGTAGGTCATGTTAAATATCTGCAGGAAGCGCGATCTAAAGGTGATTTTTTAGTGGTTGCACTGAATTCTGACGAGTCCGTCAAAAAATTAAAAGGTCCTTCACGTCCCATACAAAATGAATCGGATCGATCCGAGATTCTGGCGGCTTTAGCATCCGTGGATGCGACTCTTATTTTCCCTGAAGAAACCCCTGAAAATATTATCAAAGCTATTCGTCCCGATGTTCTTGTTAAAGGTGGCGATTGGAAAATTAATCAAATCGTAGGCGGCGAATTCGTTCAAAGCTACGGTGGCCAAGTTTTATCACTTCTGTTTATCAATGGAAAATCAACAACGTCTATTGTCTCGAAAATTGAAAAAAACTAAGTTTCTATTTCATAGAAAATAGTATCATTTCTGAACGTCCCATTTCTGAGACGTCTTCAAATTCAATAATTTTAAAGCGGGAATTGTTACTTTGTCGGCAATCTAGTTATATTCGCAACGGAAAGCACTTTAATCGAAGCTTTGTGGCGTGGTCATTGCATTAGTATAAAGTCAGAAGCAGCCAACAAGTCTTTCCCCCAAAGACGGCAGTTTCTACCCCCTAAGACCTCGCTTCCCCCAAGCGAGGTCTTTTTTTGAGACGCGAGCATGGCTTGCCGTCATTCGAATCGGCAACACTCGAATATGGATTCATTATTTCTAAGTAGGCAATTTGCTATTTATTGATTTCTAAAAAGTCAGAGCTTTTTAGTAACGGTAGGATTTTAACTTTTGGATCTGAAAATACTGGATCAAATTCATATTTCAATGCTTTGAGGGCTAGCAGAGCGATTTCCGCAACGATTAGGCCTTTGTATTGTCCTTTGTATCGATTGTGCACCACGGGGGCGTTTACCATCAATTGTTGGAAATCTACGTATCGGCCTTCGGGGCCGCAGGACGCATCTTTTAAGTTTGATCCGATTAAATCAGCGTCAGCCTTTAGCGTATACAGCATAGATATGGGTGATCCTAAATTTCTTGTAAAAAATCCTGAATATCGTCCGTCTGAAGAATTACTCACGGTCAGCCGTTCGTTAATAGAATCACTATAATCTTCGCCGGCTAAGTTCGGATCACATCGGTGGCCGACTCCGAAGGCAACCATTTTCGCACTTGTAATTTGAACGTTGGTTTTGTCGGTGGCATCTACATAGGCGATAGGCCCAGTGATAAGAACCGAACCTGTGACATAAATTCGACAACCAGAATCAGATTTAAACTTTGCGCGATTCAAATACAATACTCCATCAATAACAAGGTCCCCGTCACAAACAATATTTTGATTGGTTTGATTTGTAAAATATTTTGAATTTTTAGAAATTCCACTCAAAGCACCACCAGCTTTAGTTGGAAAATACTTCATCAAACCGGCTCCAACACCTGATACAGCAATAATTTTGGCGGAAGTTGGCGCGCCTATAAAAACCGATTTCACTTCCTGCACTTGAACATTAGCTGCATTAGAATTTTGTTGTAAAATATTTTTCAGATAATTTGCTAAACTGTTATCCTCAACATTCAATCCCGTAGTGGAGGCCTGCGGAACGATTACTTGCACGCCGGCAGCAATAGTGGCGGCGCCCCAGTTGGTATCGTCACCGCGGCTAAAATCATAGTCCCCATAGACACTGCCGCCATAGGTGTTTGTAAGTCCTGACGGTAAATTCACCTCAGGAAAACCGCCAAAAAAATAATTATTACCTTTGCCATCACCGCCGTTTCCAAAATCGGTAATGATATTGGAATTAATTTGCGAATGGCACATGATGCAACCAGTACCACGAACTGCTAAGGCCGGTTTCATCGTGTTAATAACTTCGTTAATTCCCGGGGCTATTGTACCCGGATTGGTTGGACCGGCGGGAACCGCAGGATCATCTGATAATGTACTATTGCCTTCGATAGGAACAGCAAGACCCAAACTACCTGGCTGGCCACAATTGAAAAAACAAAGCATCAACCCAAGCATTCCGCCAATTAGTTTCATTTTGAACCAAAAATTTGAACGACTAAAACCCCAAGACATACTTATATCCCCTACAAATTGGCCGCCGTTCGAAGTCGTTTACAGGGCGGTAGGGAAAGCAAAAACGCTTAGAAACTGGTCACTTCCTCAGCCCCGCAATTAGGAAGTACCCGAATTTATTGAGGTAAAAAGAGTAGTGTTCGGAACTACTACACCGCTGGTTTTATTAAACATTATTTCATTTCAAAATGAGACATCTGAAGTAAAATTAATATCGTTTGCCGATTTTCAAATTCACAACACCTTCATAAAATCTCTCGACCTGAATTCCCATTTGAAAAGTTTGAAAATCATATGCCAAACCAGCGAATACTCGATTTTGGGCAAGGTCTTCGGTTGCCGTCATGTTGTCATCAGTCAGGCCATTGTTGCCGCCAATAAAAGATCCGATGATACGTGTTTGTCCAATTCCAGCATAAAAAGTCCAATATTTTTGAAAATAATTTAATATTAAATCCATTCCTACGCTTTGGACTCCCAATAAATTTGCGAAATTAATACCGCCCCCATGCAGTAAGTAATCTATGGTGATGGGTAAATGTTCATCATCATAAAAGGTGTACTTCAACGAACCACTGTATCCCGACATTTCTGTTTGCAGGAAAAAGGGAATAAATTGAAAAGAAATTTCCAAATCATGAAAAAATCCTTTAGCAATCCCCAACCGTGTTAAAACCTCATTTTGCTGATTTATAGTTGTTAAACTTAAATCGTTGATAGTGGCAAAGGGAATAGACTCTAGCTGAGTGGAAAATTCGATTCCATCATAGCCACCCAAAAGATAGCCATTAGCTACGTATTTTGTAGTTCCAGAAAATCCAATCATCCTCATAACTGATTTTCTTTTTTCTGTATCAAGGCCATTCGGAAGTTTTAAATAGGCAAACCCAGGTCGGGCGACCATCAGGGACAGAACTATAACTTTAAGGAGTATTGCTAAATTGAGATAGCTGCTGCGAAAGGGCATTTCCGATCCCGGCGATCGTTTGATTTTGACTGGATTTAAGACTTTCAGCGATAGGTAAAAAATAGCCCAAAACGCTTGCTGACTTAACTTCATTGTTTCCTCGGTTAGATCGTGCCCCATAATCTATTGTCTGACCACTTTTAATTTTCTGCAAACCAGAAATGATCACCTCACCAGCTTTAACCACTACTTTGATATCCGTAGATTGTAATGCCTGAGCCAATACTGGTAGTTTTGAAGGTTGAGTATAAGAAGTCAAGAACTGCTCTGAATACGACTTTACTTCAGGATTTAAAGTGTCCTGGTTAGTCGCAACCAATTGAAATGAATCTACAGTAGGAACGTAATAGGCCAAATAGATTCCTACCGATTGAACATTTGATTTGTCGGACTTAAGCATCTTTCCAATAAAATCGTGCAATTCGCCTTCGTTTATTTCGTGATTGCCAATGGCTGTGACTAGTTGACCAATCCGTTCTGGCTTAGGATCAGTTAGCAAATCTACAAATTCTGCTAAGCTTTTCGTTTTCAAATCCTGCTCGGTAACTTTTTTATCAGGTGTTTTATTCTTTTTATTTCCAGGGTTAGATTTTGCTGCCGCTGCGTTAGCCTGAGCATTATAATAATAGTCACGTTCGTCTTCATTGCTTAGCGGCCGAGAGGGGTCCCTAGAAACTACGTTAACTTTGATTCCTGTTTTTTTCTGATCGTCCTTTTTAGTGCCGTCTTTTTTCCTATCTGCCAATTTATTTTTAATAGGTGCTAAATTTGGTTTAGCTCCGTTCTTACTGGCATTTTTTGCCAATTCCTTTTTAACAAATGGGTTTACAAATCGAGAATCCACTTCCCGGCCATCTAGGCTAAACTCATTTACTGCATCTTTGTGAGGACGAATCATTTCAAATGACATTTTATCACCTGGATTCAAAACCCTAGGCTTGATTGTCATCAATTGGTAAAACAGGTACATTGACATGAATGACAATGCGGATCCGATAATAATTTCTAGTTTGTATTCCTTGAAAATCATAAACTCCTCTAAACTAGAGAGGAGCAGTATCGGTGCCACATTCTATTTGATTTGCAGATGAAACTGTCTCATAAAGGCACGTTTTTATATACCAGGCTGGGACAGTGACAAATAGCGACCGACAGTCCTATTTTTTCATCGCTTTAATTTTTGCCCTAGCTTTGATGGCTTCATAGGATTTTGGGTACTTGGTAATGACTTCTTCGTAAAACGTCTTTGCTTCGTCCCTCATTCCTAATTCGCTGAATGAATAGGCAATTTTATAAGTGCTTTCTGCCATTTTTTTACCCTTTGGATTCTCATCACGATACTTTTGGTACTGTATTATGGCTTTTTTCCAATCGGACGCTTTAAAATATTCGTCTGCAAGCTGATGGGGATCTTTCTTTTCAACTGGTTTTTCAGACGCTTTTGACTGAGCCGATTTTATATTTTCTAATTCCTGAGTCAGCTGCTTAATTGCGGAATCTTGTTTTACCAATTCTTCTTGATACGCCGTCAGCTTCTTGTTCGAATCTGCGACTAAATCTGCTACGCCTCTAATTGTCTTTTCATTTTCAGGGTTCTGCTTGCCTAACTTATTTTCAAAAACCTCAATTTTTCCAGTCAATTCACGAACTTCTTGTTCCAATTCTGAAATACGATTGTTCGTATCCGCATTGGTTTTCTGCAAAGTAGTCACTTGCTGTGCCATTACCTGTTTAGTTTCGGTTTCCTTGACATCTGTTCTTGTTTTCAAACAACCAATGATTGATAAACTGGCAACGAGACAAACTTTAAACGCTGCTTTAGTATTCATATGACTTCTCCACTCTGAAGGCGCTTTAGTCGCGCTGAATTTTCTGCCTTTTCCGCAGCTTTTCTGGCCGCTGCAAATTCTACTTTAGCGTCTTCAAAACTTTCTTCTTTATATAAAATTCTAGCTCGCTTATAGGACTCTTCGGCTTGATGCCAATACCCAGGCGAGTATTTGGCTGCCTGAACGGCTTTGGCTGCATCGACTGCGGCTCGCGCCAACACCCATTCTTCAAGTGGGGGCTCCACGGTTTGGCACCCCATCACAAGAAAACTTATAAAAAAACCAGTGAGCCATTTTTTGATCATTTAGATTTGAACGTTTCTAATGTGAAAGTAACTCTTATTACAATGGCGATGGTACAAAGTTCGCTCGTCTATTTTTCTTCCAAGCGCCTTCATTCTCAGCAGATACTAGAGGTTTTTCTTCACCGTAACTGATTGTTGCCAATCGATTGGATGAAAGGCCTAGGCTAAGCATATAATCTTTTACTGAATTAGCGCGTCGTTCACCTAATGCTACGTTGTATTCAATTGAACCACGGCTATCACAATGTCCTTCGATCTGAACCTTTGTGTTGGCGTTCTTTTTCATCCAATCGACGTTACCTTGAATTACTTTTTTTGATTCGCTAGACAAAGTAGCCTTGTCATAGTCAAAAAATACGGTCTTCAAACCATCGATTTTACCACTATCTGAACCGGCAGCATCAAATGACATGGCTGTTGAATCAACCGCAGGACTTTCAGTAGGCGTCGGAGTTGCATTTTCAGTCGGTGTTGACTCTTCAGGCTTTTCTTCTTTACCTCGGCAATTGATAAAAGTGACCGCGATGGCTAAGATAGCTACGAATTTAGTTAGATTTTTAAGTATTCTCATTTGATTTCTCCTCGTCTGG
>JAYVPD010000034.1:0-9885 GCA_043757515.1 Pseudobdellovibrionaceae bacterium | reverse complement strand
GCAAGCAGTATTGTTGGCCAAGGAGAGCTTAAAAAGGTTGGCTTTGATCCATTGTTTTCAATAAATCATACGTGTGCAACGCTTAGAGCACGAACGAGCCGGTTGGTGCGACGAACCTGGAATACCACAAAAAAGCCAGAGCGATTGGATCTGCATCTGGCTATAATTTGTCTTTTTCACAACCGAAACTTGAAGGCATTTAATTTACCCCCAGCCGCAGGCTGAGGGGCCAGTTCCTAAACTATTTTTATAGAGGCTTTTCTAATTCCAAAAATCAGAATATTTTTAAGAGCAATAAAACACTCTTTGTTAAAAGGCTGCCCCAAAGTGTGTTCAATGAACTGAATTGCGGCCTCGGGATCTCTTGGCGTCGGATTTTGTACATCTTTAAACGTTAATTCACAGAAAGCATCGGCCAAAGATACTACTTTTGAAAATGGGTGAAGCCTAACATCTCGCATACCTCGCGGATATCCCTGTCCGATTGAATTTTCATGATGTTCAGAAACTATCGCCATCACTTCTTCTGGAATGTTTTCAACTGTCTTTAGAATTTCGACTCCGCGGAACGCGTGCCTTTGGTAATATTCTAAGTCTTCAGCGGTGTAATCTACTCGTTGTTTATTTAAAAATTCTTTAGGGTATTCTTTCAAACCAATGTCGTGCAGCAATGCGCCGAGCGCAATTTTTTCCAATATCGAAGGATTATTCCAACCTTTCGATTGCGAGATCAGCGCCGATACCATACTCACTGACATTGAATGTTTCACGAGATCCAAAGAAATCGACCCCATTAAGTTCATTAGCGAGCCCAATTTGGGAGTATCATTAATTACTTTTAATACGGAATTTGCGACAAATTTGGTATTGCCAAGGGCCTCATTACTGAACCCCAAGTGATCAATACTTGTAAATACACTGCTTAAAGCTTGGGACAAAACATTCACCTTGGCTTCCACGGGAATCTTGTCGCTTTTCATAATTTCGTTTGCACTTAATATTTTCAAAGACGAAAATTTTCTTATATCCATTTTTTTAACATAGATCTCGGAACTTTTTATTTTTTCAAAAAAATGAAGGTCTTTAAATTGCTCGCGAGTGCCTTCACGACCTATGACCACATAATTATTTTCGCTCAATTTGAAATAAACATCCCCTGGCAGATTCACATTTTGCACAATGTTATCCATTGATATGGGAATTAAATTTTCATGATCCTTGCTCATGTATTTCTTATCGCCCGCGTTACGATATTCTTTAACAATTCCCTAGTATTTCTCATTTTAGCTCGGTGAATATTCCTTTATCTAGGCTTTAGGAACGGCTCCTACGGCTACGCCTCAGAATGAGATTCTAATTCAACAAGACATAAGGCCCAGAAATCACTGCAAGATTTTGGAACCAAAATTGGGCCTTCTAGATGCTGTAAGAAAACTCTACTGAACGATTTGATTCGCGCCAACAATAACGACTCCAGCGCCCACGTTTTTAGTTATCACCGCATTAGCCCCAATTCGAGCATTGTCGCCAATTAAAATTGGACCAAGTACTTTGGCGCCTGCGCCAACAATGACCCCGTTGCCTATTGTTGGATGCCGTTTAAACGCACCAAATTTGGTTCCGCCCAATGTCACACCATGAAAAATAATGCAATCATCGCCAACTTCTGCCGTTTCCCCAATTACAAGTCCCATCCCGTGATCAATGACTAATCGTCGGCCCAATTTGGCTCCAGGATGAATTTCAATTCCAGTAATCCAACGGGCGAACTCCGCAATAAATCGCGCCACAAAAAATAACCTCAAACTGTACAAAACACTCGTGATACGATGAAGAAAAATCGCTTTGACTCCGGGATATAAAAGTAAAATTTCAATTTTGCTTTTCGCCGCAGGATCATAGATTTTGTAGGCATTTATAAGCTCAAAAATCATTTATATTTTTCTTTCATATCATCAACCAAGAAATAGCGCTCAAAAAGGTCGTTGTAGCGCGACCAGCTTTCTCCATTTCCCCGTTCGTTCGCAAAAAATGAATTCAGTGTGCTCATTTTACTGTCAAGATCATCTATAAATGCCACCAAAAACGCTTCAATAAATTTGGGACGTTTCGGAGATCCATATTCTAGTTTTCCATGATGACTAAGGATTATGTGTTTACAGACGTCCTTTAAATCTTGCGGAAAGCCCATGATTCGAGACGATTTTTTATCTACCAATTCACAAGCAATTTCCATATGCCCAATCAGACGGCCTCGACTGGTATAGGCAAACATTTGCTCAAACTCAAGTTCCCATAATTTGCCGATATCATGAAAAATGGCTCCAAAATACAAAAGATCTCTATTTAAAAACGAATAGTGCTCTGACAAATTTTTCAAAATTTTTATGATAGATAAAATGTGCTCTAGCAAACCACCATACCAGGCATGATGAATTGTCTTTGCTGCCGGTGCTTTAAATAACAACGGTTTAATTTCTGGATCCTCTAATACCGACATTACTAACATCTTCAAATGTTCATTTTGGATCTCTTTAGCAAAAATAACAAGTTCCGCAAACATATCGTCCGGTGACTTAGATGAACTCAGCACAAAATCTGCTAGCTGAAATGTACTCAACTCTTGACGGGTAATTTTTGAAATTATCAATTGCTTGCGGTTTTGAAAAACTTGAACACTTCCTTTTACTAATATAATGTCCCCAGTTTCAAATTCTTTATTGTATTCTTCAACCTGATCCCAGATACGGCCGTCAATGTTGCCAGTGTTGTCGCCTAAAACAATGGACATAAAAGGCTTTCCTGTTTTACCAACTCCAACATTCTTTTCTTTGACCAGAAAAACAGAATTAATAGTTTCCTTCTCTTTTAGATCCTTAACCAAAACTCTGCTTTGAATTAAATCTTGCATAGTTGTTCTCTATTCTTTGAATCGGTAAACTCCACCTGAGAAAGAAAAACTTTATCTTTTTCAAGCTGAACAAACAAAAAATGTCCACCCATTGAAGACACATGCCGAGCATCAGTTATGTTAAATTTCATGCCACCTGCAGTCTGGGCTTTCAATAGCGAACTCGTCACATCAAAATACACATTGCAGCCGGCTCCGTAAATTTCGCTATCAATTCGTTTCTTTTTGGCGTTGCTTAAAAAAAATACTTTCATACCATTAGGATTACTAAATTCGTTCAAACCAAATTTTAGCAAAAACGTCCCTCGATCCCCTTCGCCATTTTTTGCAAGATCAATAGTACCGCCTCCACGAGGTAAATTGTAAATAATTTTCTCATGATGGAATATGCCAGCTGATTTACTGTTGAAAAAAACTTTTACCGGCAACCATACTATCAATGGTTCGCCTTTTTCTTTCTTGCCTTCTTTACCTAGAATAAGGTCCCAGAGTTTTGTCGGCACCTTAAAATCACTGGGCGTATCTCGAACGTCAATTGCATAGGCATCGGGATCAATTTCTTCCTCAACATGAACCGCCGAATGGGTTTCAGCGCCACCACCATGACCACCCTCATTGGCTTGCGAACGCAAAACAAATAAAAGGGTTAACGCAAATACCGTCTTTATCATTCCGGATTTTCCAAAGTGGCGCGTGCTTCAATCAATTGGAGTTGCAATGGTTCCTTTTTTAAAGCCTCAAAAATGCCTCGGGAATATTGAGCGCGATCAACCTGGAACAAACCTAAAGCCGCCAAATAGGACCATTCAGGGAATTTCTCTCCGAGCGTTGTAAATGATTCCTTTGCACAATCTAATTTTCGATTGGCTAGACAATTTTGACCCTTATAATAATGAGTTGCTGCAAAGTTAGAAAGATCTGTTTTCTTTAAAATGGATTCAAGAAGAATTTTCTGCCCTTTTGCAAACGCTACATGAAGCTGCATTAACTCATAGTGATTGCTTCCAACCGATAGTAAATGGGCCTCATCCAATAACTTATCTACCAATTCAAACTGGCCGGACTCTAAGGCACAAAAAGCACGAAATAATTTTGGCATCAAGAGTTGGCTTTTTGCATATACCGTTTCACACACATCTTCTAAATAGCTCCACTCAGTTAAGCTCCAATCCAACGCTGGATTTTTAACAAATCCTTGAGATTGCCTAGGGATCATTTCGATAAATTCGGTAAAACTAGCGTCATTTGAACTAGAATCTGTTTTATTTAGGCCTATATTGATCAAAGCCATTTCACTTCGTAAGAATGCCGATTTAGAGCGCGACTCAAACAAGTCTTTTTTCACCAAGGTCAGATCATCCCGAAATAAATCTTTGAAATCTAAGAGATACAATCCCCTGATAAAACTGAAATAGCCCGGATTTTCATAGTTTTCATATCGCACACTTGTAAAACTTTTGTAGTATTCGGCCAAATTTAATTTCAAATTACTACTCAAAAATAATTTCGAATTGGTTTTTAAATTTTGAATACCCCAATTAATATTGGCGAATTCATTTAATGGATCTTGAATCAATGCTTTTTTAAAACTATCTTGCGCCTTGACATTGTCGCCTTCTATTTGGAAGCTCAAACCAATCAGATTAAACAGTTCCGATCGCTTTTTAGGGTTTGTTTGATCCGAAGCTGCTGTCAACTGGCCTCGTAACTCGCCCACTTCTTTGCCAATTGTAATCCGCGCCGGCGCCAATAGATCAGAAACCTCTTTTGGGATTTCGACATTGGGCCGCGTGTCTTTAAATAATTGAAA
Organism: Pseudobdellovibrionaceae bacterium; assembly: GCA_043757515.1. GTDB lineage: Bacteria > Bdellovibrionota > Bdellovibrionia > Bdellovibrionales > Bdellovibrionaceae > UBA2316. The sequence continues at coordinate 5,164 of JAYVPD010000034.1, read as the reverse complement.
CGCTTTTTGATACAATTTTAAATTATAGTACTGACTTATTTTTTCAATTTTTATTCGAAATCGATCGGTCTCTTTAACTTTTTGATTAATTTTAAAACCGGCGAAGCCCATAAAAGACAAAACCGAAACAATCAAAATATTTCTTTTCAACTTTTTTCGTTGGACTTGCAGTTCTTCTTTTACTTTTTGGTCATTAAGTAAACCATAACTTTTTGCAACCGCTGAACTCTGTGGCTGCATTGAAACTTTAGACTTTGGATTGAAAGAAAATGGAATCTCGCGAAGGGGTTCAATGTCTTTAATTTCGTCAAAATCTACTTTAATAGGCTCAACCGCTGTTCGCCCTGATACTTCTACATTTTCAGTTTTGGTAAATGTAGAAGTAATTAAGCTTAACGGACTTGTCTTTGTATTATTTAAATTTAATTTATCGCGATTATTTTTAACTGTTTCAGTTAAATAAGGGTAATCTCTTACAAAGTTCCATCGGGATTTAGGCCGGCGAATTTCGTCAACGAATGAAATCTGATTGTAGGTAAGTAGTTCAACAACTTCTTCTAAATTATAAGGTCCAACTAACCGTGACGACGATCGAATGAGCCACATTTTCTCTTTTGGATTTACGTCTTTTACTTCATATCCCATGGATCCTATTCTAGTGTCTAAAATGCCTTTTGCCACTAAAAATTAAGTTCACATCTAGCTCCAACGCTTTTTTAATTACTTCATCGTCTTTCACACTGCCACCCGGCTGAAAGACCCATTTAATTTTATGTTTTGCTATGAGTTCAATGGAATCTACAAAAGGAAAAAACGCATCTGAAATTAGGATAGTGTTCTCTGTAATTCGATGATGCTTTAAAGCCCGACCTAGGGATTGCTCTACGGCATCCACGCGGTTTACTTGACCCATTCCCAGGCCAATTGTCATTTTACTATCGATTAATGCGATGCTATTTGATTTCAAAAATCCGCAGACTTTTTCTCCGAAAATAAAATCACCCAAAAGACTTTCGGGAATCGCTTTCCCAAAAACCTTCCACTGGTCTTTCGGTGATGGAAACAAATCTTGATCCTGGACTAAAAATCCCCCCAATATCGATTTAACTATAAAAGGATTTTTCTTAAGGGACAGTGGGTACTTCAATAGGCGCAAGTTTTTCTTTTTTGAAAATAAAGCCAAAGCTTCAGTAGAAAATTCTGGAGCTACTATACATTCTAAAAAAATCGATCCCAAATTTTCAGCCATCTTCAAAGTAACTGGAACATTAGTGGCAACAATGCCGCCAAAAATACTAACAGGGTCTGTAATTACAAGTCGCTTAACAACCTCATCCCCGTCAAGACCATAGGCCGCACCGCACGGGTTGTTATGTTTTACTGCAATAGCGTTGGTTTCTGAAATTTCTAAGCAGAGCGTAAGGGCCGCATCTAGGTCTAAAAGATTATTGTATGACAACTCCTTGCCTTGAATTATTTCAAAATCCTGAAAACCGGGAGTCCCCCCTTGGGACGCATACCAGCGCGCCTTTTGATGCGGATTTTCGCCATAACGGAGTTCCTTTTGCAGAACGCCTGCAACAAGAAAGGCTTCCGTCGATTCGGGATTTAGGTAGTTTCCAATCAACGAATCGTAGTAGCTACAATGTTGAAATACTTTAGCGGCCAATTCACGATTTAAGGCAACTCGATCTGTTGATGAGCTAACTCGTTCATAGTCTTTGGGATCGCATACCACCGTAATTCTTTGAAAACTTTTTGCTGCCGACCGCAGCATACTGGGGCCACCGATATCTATTTTTTCAATCATTTCTGCTGGCGGTAGATTTTTTTTTAACGATTCTTCAAACGGATATAAATTTACCACTACCAAATCAAAAAGGTCAGTTTCAAATTGCTTTAAAATATCTTGGTCTTGCTTGTTGTCTTGCCTAGCAAGAAGGCCCATATGAATTTTTGGGTGCAAGGTTTTTACTCTACCATCCATCACTTCTGGAAACCGGGTCACTTCGCTTACGTCAGTTACTGGTAGGTTTTTATCGCGAAGAAATTGAGCCGTTCCGCCGGTGGAAACAATAACCAAACCGTTATCCACAAGAGGCTTCAAAAATTCAAAAAGTCCTGTTTTATTGGACACACTTACCAGAGCTCTTTTATACATGGTGACCTCGCAATGCCACCACTGCTATCACTAAATAGGTTATTTTCCAATATTTTTAAAACGGTGATTTCGTGAGTAATAGCTTTAGATCATCATTAGTTAAGAATAGGCCGGCTCCTAGATAACTGGATCGAGACGAGTCCTTATCCATGACATCCTGCTGACCAGCTGTAACGTAAATACCGTAGAAAAGATCATACCGAGCCGAGATCCTTAAATTTGTTTTTTCTAAATTGAATGCTTCCACGCTGAAACGCAATTTCTTGTTTAAAAAATGGTAATCAACGCCAAACCCACCAGAGCCTTCCAGTAAGCCTGCTTTTAAAGTGAGATCATAGAAATTTTTTGCAAAATAGGCGGTAAATTTCGTTTTATTTTTGAATCGTTTAACTGTTTGGGTATCTGAAACGATTGCGCCGCCACTTGTGACTGTTGATTCTTCGCGGTCCACAACACCAGCTGGATCGTCCACGATTCCTAAATAGTAATATCGATCAAGCCCCGGTTGAATTTGAATTCCGATTGTGGATTTGGTTTGGCCAATCGACGATAGGTATTCACCATGATAATCAAAACCAGTTTGGATTTTTCCCGCACTATCAAATAAACTACTTATACCAGAAATTGCAGTATTTAAATCATCCACAGTAGTTTCATCATTGATTAGCTTGCCAATTGTTCCTTCACCTTTATTTATTTTAGTCGATATTTCATCGACATTTTTCATGGTGCTATCCAAACGAGCGAGGGTTTTTTTCCACGTTTTCTTAAGACCTTCGTCGCTTTCATCATTTATTAATTCATCCAACGTTCTTGTGATGTCATTTACTTGGTCCACAATTTCGGCAATTTGTTCTTTGTTATCACCGGTAATGTCTTTCACATCCTCAGTTATTTTTTCGATGTTTTTCATGATTCGACCAAGAACATGCTTTTGAGTGCCGTCATCGGACACAGATTCGCGCACGACTTCGGCGACTTGTTTCAAGGACCCGGCGATATCACCGACTTGGGACATGACACTATCAAGCGAGCCTTTGTCTTTAACATTAATTATTTGGCCACCTTCCCCCAGAGGAGGATCGGATAGGGAACCTGGATTTATTTCTACGTGCTTGTCGCCCAAAATACCCAATGATTTAATTTCTACAGAGGCGGAGGTGAACAGTGGAATTTCTGATTTTACACTTATTTCGACCCTGGCTTTGCCATCTTGTAATCTAATGTCTTTTATAACCCCGATTGGAATTCCGGCAGTTTTAACCCCTGAATTTTTAATTAGTCCGGCGGCATTATCTAGCAAAAACCAAGCATGCTGAGACCGTCCTAAAAAGCTGGGATCATCACTGACTTGCATAGACATCAAGCCTATCAAGCCGCCCACCGCGACAACAAGAGTACCCACTTTAAATTCGGTGGTTCCTAGAAAACTCATTGGTGTTTCATCCCTTTAGATACAAATCGTTTTACGAGTTCAATTTCACTTTTATAAAAATCTTCGGGTTTTCCATATAGCAAAACTTTGCCTGCATCGAGCATGGCTACGTAATCGGCAATTCTAAAGGCCGCGTACAGATCGTGGCTTACCATTATTGAGGTGGTTCCTTGCTTGTGTTTGTGCGTCTCTAATATAAGATTATCAACCATTTCAGTCAGAATGGGATCTAATCCTGTCGTCGGCTCGTCATACACTAATATTTCTGGATCTAGGGCCAACGCACGCGCCAGTCCGGTTCGTTTTTGCATACCGCCGCTAATTTGACTTGGTAATTTTTCAAAATGTTTGGGATCGAGTCCGACCAGGCGCAATTTTTCTTCAGCTATTTTGTGAACTTCGTCTGGATTTAAACTCCGGCGATGTTCAATTAATGGGAAACAAACATTTTCAATTACAGTCATATCATCAAACAAAGCTGCCGATTGAAATAGAACACCAAAATTACAGCGAAACTTGGTTAGCTCGTCTTTTGACAAGGTGGACATATCAGTGCCCAAAACTTCCACTTTACCAGACGTTGGTTGAAAAAGCCCCAAGATATGCTTAAGCAAAACGGACTTTCCCGTACCCGAAAATCCAATGACCGCCGTCAATGACCCTTTAGGCACATTTAATGTCAGACCTTTTAGAACAAAATCTTTTCCATCAAAGGTTTTTTTAACATCTTGAATTCTAACGGCTGATTCCATTATTGAATCCCTGTCGTTAAATAGAATATGCGAATTATATTAGATAAAAAATAGTCCAATATAATAACCATAACCATGCTGGTTACAACACCTTGGTTAGTGGCTTCGCCGACACCTTTGGCGCCGCCGGTTGTATTGAATCCGCGATAGGTACAAACCAAGCCAAAGACCAACCCAAATACCGCGGATTTAAAGAGGCCTTCCATAATATGTTTAACTTCAACAGTCTGGCGAATTTTATCAAAAAATATGGCTTGATCTAGCTGCACTAAAAAAACAACCAAAATATAACTACCGACCATTGCTACAAAATCAAAAATTGCAGTCAACATTGGCATGCAAATGATAGCGGCAATGATTCGCGGTCCTATTAGATATTGGCGTGTATTCACACCCATTACATCTAGAGCATCGATTTGCTCATTCACCCGCATGGTCCCCAAACGGGCTGCCATGGCCCCACCAGCGCGCGCCGCTACGATGAGCCCTGTCAAAACAGGACCCAATTCACGAGTGATTCCCAAGCCTACAGTGGGGCCGACAAGATTTACGGCATTGATGATTTTAAATCCTAAATAAATTTGAAAGGATAACGCGAGTCCCGTAAACAATGACGTTAAGGAAATAATACCGACCGATTTATTTCCAATAAATTCCATATGTTTCAAAATTTCTTGCCATCGATTAGGTGGCGTCAGAAGTAAACGCAAAGACGAGGTCATGAACAAAATCATGTTACCAGTCTCTGTCACAAAACTTTTTACGGCGGTTACCATAGTTAATGTTATATTTTTCGCTATTTATTTACAACTAGCC
>JAYVPD010000033.1:0-9889 GCA_043757515.1 Pseudobdellovibrionaceae bacterium | reverse complement strand
ATGCCAGAAGTAACTCGTCCAGCCGCAGTTCCAGCCGAAGCCCGTTGGAATGTTCAAGACAAAGAATGGGAATTAGGAACTATCGATGGGAAGGGCGATCGCCAAGGCGGATTCACCTATTGGCGAATGGACGGAACAGTTGTCAACCAGTGCCTTTTTATTGAAGGCGTTCCCCAGGGCATATTTTTACGCTACCATGAAAATGGCGAGATTTCTCAAAAAGGTTTTTTTGTAAATGGCGAAATTTTCGGAGATCGCATCTACTATCGATCGAAAGCTAAAACTACCGAAAATTTCCCCGGCGGCTGCGCCCCCTCGGTATGGAAAATGATCTTCAGCTATATGAATAATCAAATTACTAAGCAATCGTGCTTTGATGAAGCCGGCCTGGAAGTATTACCTGGCGGTGAACCCATGCCAGCCCTGCCAGCGCACCTTCCAGTAAATAGTTTTTTTAATATCAAAAATAATTGCTGGGAATATGGCGAGCTTTTTCGCGAGACCGACACTAGCAAACCTATCAAAACAGGTCTGTGGTCGTATTGGACAAAAGACGGCGTGCTATTTCAGGAAATCTGTTTCCACCAAGGAGCTCAACACGGGCTTTCAAAAACCTACGACAAAGAATCTGGAAAACTGGTGTTAGAAGAACCTTTCAATGAGGGTAAAAGGCACGGTTTTGTAAAAAACTATGATCCAGAATCGGGTGATTTAAAATCAGAAGAAGAATTTTCCTTTGGCAAAGAGTGCGGTTTAAGAAAGTTAACATTTGCTGAGGCCGAATTTATTTACCCCGGAATTTGGGAAGGCAGCGGGCAAATTTTAGGCAGTAAAAAAATAGGCCTATGGAGCTTTTACCTTACGCCGGCAAATCCCGAACGCGTAAGTCATTTTGATATCGACTTCGGAATAGAATGCAACGCTGAAGACCTAATCGATATCGGCTTAATGAATTTTGATTCACTACCTAAAACTATGACCGCAGAATATTTATGGACCTTAGCGGATAAAAATATTCGCGACCGAAAATATTCAGTCGCCCTGTTTTGCCACCTGCGCGCAGCCGTTCTGGACAATTCACGAGGTGAACTCAATGCGTTTCTAAAAGCATATTGCGTTCCGTTTTCCTTTCCGCGTGCTTACGGTGAAGCGGATGGTTGTGGAAAAGTTTGGTCACGCCTGCCTTTCAACAATGAAAATCCAGAGCACGCTTCTGCAACCTTTTTGCTATTGTATCTGAACCAGATTATTGCCGGGGCAGCACCTGAAAAAATGTTGCAGCAAGCAGCGATTTATTTTGATCAGAACGGGCAGCACAGCCTGGCGCTTGAAATAATTCAAACAGCCCTTTTAATTGCACCAGAACGAGTTGATTTTGGCTTTAACGCTGGTCTAATCGCCATGAGTTTAGGAATGCCCGATCGCGTTTTTGATTTTTCAAAATTACTTGAGAAAAAGCAAGTTAAGCTGCACGCCTATTTGACAAAATATGCGTCTATGGTTTTTACCCCGCTGTCCTTTCAGAGCCCGTCCCACCCGCTATCCGGTTACCTTTTTTCAAACAGTATTTTTGGAAACGTCGATTGTAAAATTCACGCTTCACTTGAAAGCGTGCAACAGAAAGTCCTTGATTCGATGGGCTGGTTATCTGTATTGAGGGAAGTTCTGGTCGAAAAAATGCATTTCACTTTGAAAGAAACATTAAAAGAAAATGCACAGGCGTTGCCTTGGCTCCCTACTGATTATTCGGCTCAGGTCGGACCAGAGGTAATGGCAGCCCAGCGGTCAGAACGCGCTCGGGTAGATTCTTTGGCAATTCCGGACGTACTAAAAGAAGTAAAGCTAATGCAAGACTTTTTGGCAACGCTTTGCTGGATGGTTGGGCTGGATTCAATTGAACCTCCCTTGGAATTGAATCCTCGAGCTGAACTGAACCACTTTGTTCCCGAGGCCTATGGACGAACTCTATTTTTAGAAGACTTCAAATCGGGAATGGCGTCGCCATTGCCAGAATATCAATACTATGGGCACCCCGTCAGCTATTGGCCGAACGAAACAATGGGATTTTTAGAAAGTTCGATGCATGGTTTGACCGGCGCGATTCATTTTTTATGTGTAAATCCGGCAACGGGCCAAGGGCCCATTGAGTCTTCTTTCTTTGAAAGGTTTTACAAAGAAACTTGGGACTCGAAAGCGGCTTAGATTTATTTTTTCTGCTCGGCAATATATTTTATTAGCCCACTAACTGAAATAAAATCAGCAGATTGATTGCATGTGTTTTTCTGTTTTGTGATCAATCTCTTTTTAGCTTCAGTAGAAAAGGTAAGCATAGTTAAAGGATAGTCGTAAAAGGCACCGCGCCCAGGCCAATCTAGTTCTGATTTTGCACTGTCATCCGATCGAATATTCAATTTCCAAAAACTGCGTCCGTAAGTAGATCCAATATATTGGCCCGTTTTGCTGTCCTTTTTTAAAAATAAAAGCCAATCCACACCCATGTTGTCGATATGCTGATCGTGAACTTCCGAGGACCATGAAATTTTGATCGTTGTGTCTTTATAATCACCCCAAACGACTCGTTTTACTTTCAAATCGGTATAGCCCGCGTGCTTATCAGCCCACTCGGATTTGATTGGCGTTGCTTCCAAAATCAATTCACTATCCTTCAAAAAATTCTTAATTGACGAAGGAGCTAATTTTGCAAAAACAGAATTCGCTAAAAAAAGAGTCGCAAAGATAAATATTTTCATAAGGCCATTGAAAATCAAAATCACCAAATAGGTCAATTAAATTATAACAGACTCGAATTATCGCCCCCCCCCGTCGGAAAAAATAATTCAGCTGAATAATTCAATGACAGCTAGAACATAGGCCTAGCATTTGGTAGGGCCTACCAAACCCAATAAGACGCTTAGGAAAAGCACTTTTGTTTCAAGACATATAAGTATTCAAGCCAACGTCCCATTGCCAGACAGGACGTAGAATTGCACCAACCTTTAGTGCAGGGAACCTTCAAGTCACGGTATTGAGGACAAAAAAAGATAGTTTCATGTTGAGATAGCCTATTGAGACATGTCTCATTAGCCGATAAGTTCTTAGGGGAAAGTAATGAAATTTGCGTCAATGATAGTGTTCTTTTTATTCATAAATTGCTGGGCTGATCCAATTGTTTTGTCAGAGCAAAAACTGTATCGACGATGTTATGCACAGTTGGTGCAATCTCCGATTCCACGCAAAGATCCCACATTACAGCGAATTAAAGATGGGCAAATTAAAGCCATTGACGCTTGTTTAAACTTAATCAACGAAGCTGATTTGGACAATCAAGGTTTAACTAAAGCAGATCCGGTGATTTTTGGTTCAGTCCCTCAGAAAGTGTTAAGAACATTTTCTGAATTTCACAATACCTGGTTCAGTGCCAACAGCATCACTCAAATTCAGGACTACAACGAAGAACTTGAACGAGGAAGTACAGATCTTTATGACCCTTATGAACAAAGCTACTTTCTAACTCGCGCGCTGTTCACAAAGGACGCCCGCTATTCAAGTGTTTTGCAGGGAACGGAGCGGCTTAAATCAGTTCGAATGGAAGACATTAAGCACATCACTGCCGTTCGTGGCGGCCCCTATGCGAGCAAAGCTCCGTCTCGACGAGTGATAGGCGATTCGCCTTTATTTGGTGAAAATTTAATAGTTTTTAATTCTATGAATATCGGCTACACCGGTGATGGAAACGCGCGCCCCGACGAGGATTTTGTTAAGGCTCCTATGGTGGCGATCGGTGCTTTAGTTGGCATTCAATCCTTAACAGAACCTTTTACTATTAAAAATCTGAATCTTGATCCTTTGGGGAATTTTCAAGCAGGCAACCTTCAGCCAAATTTGCAATTTACTTATAACCTGAATCAAAGCCATGGTGGTGGTATCATCGGACTTCCTTCTTATTTTATGATGAACTATGGCCATGGACGCGGTTTAAAGTTTAATGGCACAACAAAGCTTCCCCGAAGATGGGTCAAGTCCATGATGGAAACTTTTATGTGCGCCACTTTGCCAACACTTCGAGAAAGTGACATCACTGATTTGGTAGTCGCCAGTTCAAACACTCCATTTAGAAAATCGTCAAGTTGCGTTCAATGTCATGCAACTATGGACCAAGCTGCCGGGGTAGCACGTAATTTAATAACTGGCGCGACCGATTTCTTTGCAATTTCCGCCGGTCGCAATCAACACGCAAAATACCCAATTGTTTTAACCCAGTATAATCAAATCAAAGATGGTCCAACAGACTGGATTCATGTCGACAATCCTGAATTCCACATAACCAAAGCCAAAGGAAAACTATACACACGGCTTTTCAACGGTGACCTTTTGGATCGCCCAGTAAACTCGATTAATGAACTTGGAATTGCAATTTCACAAACTCAGGATTTCTATAGTTGTGCGGCAAAACGCTATTTCCAATTCTTTACAGGTATCCAAGTTCCTCTCTATGACAAAAAGGATCCAAGAAATTCAGAGATGAATCGATTGATGACCGAAGAACATATTAAAAATCGGGCATTTGTTGAAAGCCTAGGTGTTGATTTGCAACAGGATCAATCCTTAAAGAATTTAGTAAGGCGAATTATAAGTTCTGACTACTACAAGAGTGAAAGTTTTTAGTTAATTAGTTTTTGGGGGAAATTTGAAGCGTCGACAATTTTTGAAAAATTCATCGTTTGCTGTATCGCCACTTTTTTTGGATACCTTTCTTATGGCTATTTCAAATAGTTTTTGCACCCAAGCGATGGCCCAAACAAATAGCCAATCCACGGCTCGCAACTATATTAATGTTATGATGCCAGGTGCGCCAATGCGGTACATGTTTGACCACTGGCTGAAAACCGGCGCAAGCGATGGCGAATTAGCATTCAATGCAATGACCGGAAATTGCTATAAGTATACCGGAGACAAAATTTCTGGAGTCGATGTAAAGTACACTGACTACAATGGCTTGATGGTACCCTATTTATTCAGTCAAAATGTTCAGTTGTCCTCAGGTTCTACTAAAATTTCAGATTTGCTTGATAATATGATTGCGATGCGTGGTTACGGAACTGGAATTGATGGGCACTCAACAAATTCGATGAAGCAAATAGCACCGCTAGGAGGCGTCCCTAGCCTAACCGGTTTGGTTGCGGATAACTCTAACAAAGTTTTTGAAGCTGTTCAAAGTCCCGGTCGCGGTTCATTTAGCTCTTTTATTTCTAACAAAGGCAAAGCTTTAAATATTTTACCAATTGATAGCCCTTTGAAAACTCTTTTGTCTGGATTTGGAAAACCAAATAATATGGATGGACGCAGTTTAAAAGAAAGAAATGCCGACTCCTTTGATAAAGCCAAGCGATCTTTGGCCGCCAAAGGCGCTATAAATAATCAAGCATCACAAGTTTTAAATTCAAATCTTTCCAACGCGGAAACCTTGATGAAAAAAGGTATTGGAAACTTAGATAGTTATATGCAAGAAGCCTTGCCACGTTACCAAACGGTTGTAACGAATGCCATTCGAACAATAAATATCGAATCCATCAGTCAAAAGCCTGTTTCAGCAGATTCAGCAACCATGATGGGAACTTCCAGTGACAAAAATTTTTGGGGCGTTCAGGCCCAAGACGTCTATTTATTTGGTCCCGATTACGACTTAAGAAATGGCATGGCCAATTCTTTTATTCCCATATACGCCGAAGGCCTTGCTATGGCAGAATATTTAATCAACGAGAATCTTGCCCAATCCGTTGAAATTATGGCCGGTGGAATCACAAACTTCTTTGCTCCTAAGATAGTTGATACAAACGGAGTTTTTTCCGTTTCTGATCCTTTTAATTTGGTCCTTAATTTAGATATGCATGCCACTGGCCGCTATTCAAATATTTATTTGTACAATTCGTTCTACCGAGGCATTACCGCAGGAATTCTTGAACTGATATCAAAGTTAAAAGCAAAAAATACGTTTAAGGATACTTTAATCCAATTCACTAGTGATTTTGGACGTATCACCCGTACGGGAGAATCAGGCTCTGATCATGGATTCAATCAAATGATCACAAGCGCGATCTCGGGCAGCTTTACTGGCGGCCCTTATGTTGTTGGCAACGTATCTAGGCGAACAGGAAATCCAGACTACGAAGGAACCCAAGGCCTGGGCGCAGAAATTAAAGACTACAATCAAAAAGGCAGGCCGACGCCATTGGCCCCGGCTTCTACAATTGCTACTTTATTAAATGTTGAACACAATCCCTATGGAAATTTGGCGGCCCCCCTAGTAAAAGTAAAAGATGGAAAACTAGAATACACCTTTGGCAAAGGGGGAATTGTTGACTAACTTTTTAAAGCTCAATCCTTTTGTTAAATACATCGCCTTAAGCATAGTGGTTGTAGTAAGCCCAGTGTTATTATTTCAAAACTGTTCTCAATTTGCCAATCCACAGGATGATCGCAGCAAAAGTTCGAGTTCCCTGTCGTCAGCATCGATCCCTGACGCAAATCACGTTCCAGAGGAAACACTGGCTCCTCCAACCAAACAAATTCGAATTGCTAATCGTCGATTCATGGTCGAGCTATTCAGCGATATTTTTACAGCACCCGATGGCACAAAAGCTCCTCAGTTGGAAGCCAACATCTATCAGTGGATGGAACGTCGAGGTGCTCAGTTGGGTGGCGGCTGTGACCTGAATGACAGCTTGACCTTACAAGACTGCAATGACGATCCCAGCGCTGGGAATTTACCTGCAAATGGTGACCCAAATGCAGTTAGAGAATCTTTTAAAATCCAAATGTGCGAAGAGGTTTTAGGTTCCCAGGACGGTTTACGAATAGCGCTTGGTAATATGAGTTATGATGTTACCCAATTACCCGAGGTAAATTTTGAATCGTTGAAATCTGCCTATGAATTGTTTTACAGAACCAATGAAGCGCCTCCTTATTTCCTACAAACCCTTTCGCAGCTTACTGTCGACTTAAATGCTAAAGGAGAAACGCCTCTTAATATTTGGCGAGGTATTTTACTCGTTGTTTGTGAATCACCTGAATGGGAATTGCTGTGAAAACAAATAAACTCACAATCAAAAAATCTGATATGAAATGGATTCTTGGTTTAGTTGTGGGTTTTAGCGCCTTGTTATTTCAAAATTGTGGTGGCGATTTTCAAACATTAGATGAATTTAAATATGGTTCAGATTATGCCAAGAATTTTACAGAACAATCAGAACTTCAATCGTATTGGGACAGACTTTACAACGTCGACGAGCTCAGATCACAGAGCGATACGATTTTTGACACTCACCGGGACCCGCTTTCTGTCAAATTTTTTGCTGATGAAATTACTGCCTTTCTTGTTGTAACCAATCGAAGCATAACTTCATCGATGACATTGGTTGTAGATAACGATCAAGTTTTAACAATTCAGGTTCAATCAACCCGTGTTACGCTGACTCATGAAGCACCCGCGGGAAATTATTCGCAGATTTATTTTAATATTGATTCTGGTGTACCGGTTGTTGTGGCCGCTCGATCTGGAAAAGACCCAAAGAATGTTTTGATCATGGTCAATGGAGAATATCGTACCCTTTCCGTTCAAAATAAAGGTACCCCACTGAATTTTAGCTATCTAGAAAACAGAATTGATCTAAAAAATGTTCAGGATGCCTTTATTATAAACCGAACGATGGAACCTGGCGAAATAAATGTTCTTTCAAGAAGCCTTACCACATCCTATGGAATTACTTCGAATACGTCCAAGGATATGCCAGATTATTTGGCGTGGAGTACAGAATCTAAATTGTTCCCCCAAGTGCGGGCCTTAATGAAAACATCCTGTTTTAAATGCCACAGTGCTTGGATTAGCCTTTCTGAAACTGGGTTTACCACAGCATCAAAGTACACAAAAAATCTTTTACTAGTAAAACCTAAAAGTTTACCGGAGTCTTTGCTTTGGCATTCATTACAGGGTTCGGTCGGCGAAACTAAGCTCGATGCCACTCGAAACATGCCCAAAGACCTTCCTGCCCTTCCCGACGATCAATTGAAACTTTTGAAAAATTGGATTATGGGAATTCCTTAAATACTGGCCGAACTAGTTTGATTCGGCCGGTTTGAAATCGACCCGAATACCTTGATCAGGTTTTGGTACCGAGTTGCCGTTGAATCGAACACTATTTTTCTCTGCAATATAAGACCATCCATTTACGTCATTTTTTGGCACTTCAATATTGGCAACAAAAACATGAATCGAGTCTATAATAGGAGGAGCATTCAGTTTATAATCTGTCAGTATCTGAATGATCTTGGCCTTGATCGTAGAAACTGAACGATACAGATCACTGCCACACAGCGATCCTTTAAAGCCACCCGAGTAATCAACAACCTTCATGTATTTATACCCAGGGTATTTGTATCCCCAATCCGAACTACTACATTGGTCATCCATCGAAAGGACTCCAAAAAAATTCAGAGCCCATGCTTTTGAACCATCATCACGGTTCGGACGTAATTTATCCAAAAATTCGGTGTACGTTGTCCAACTATCTGGACTCGAGTCATCTTCATTGCTTAGAACTATTATGTTAAGGAAAGAATCGTCTCGCAAAAAACCTTTACCCTCAGTCGCTAAATAAGAATCCGAAAGTACCGCGGCCATAGAAGAAAGCCCCTCTTCTATCGATGAACCATTGTCACCAATTAATATACGTTTTTTAATTTCATCTAAAAAACCCGGAGTTTCATTTGAAATAAATTTGGGATCGCCTATTAATTTTCCTACATTAGCAAAATGACTATTCATGGTTGTCGAAGTCGAGGCTACATGAATGTCCATATTCAAATTTTGAAGGGAATCAAATAAATAGGGAATCTGATCGATCAGCTGTTTCTGCACTAAATTCATAGACTGGGAATTGTCCACAATAAAAAGTATATCGACTTTTTTATTATATTTCACATCTTGAGCAAAATTGTCGGTCGCCGGCTTGGTATCGAATTTCACGTCGTTGGAACACCCGGCTAGAATCAATAGTGGTATAAGACTCCAAATTTTCACGCAACCTTCTTTCGATTGATGACTTCTTTTTCTGCAAATTCCTGGATCTTTTGTTTAATATTTTGGCTGACACTAGTGAATTTCACACCGTATTTATATTCGCTGACTTTGCTAATAGGATTAGAATGAAATTCCTTACTTATAATACTACAGACGGCATTAAAGGGAGGCACTCCATCACCCGGTTGAAAATGTAAAAACAGGTTCTGCCCAGGGGTAAATTGATTTGTATCTATGTACACACCAGCACCGCCAGAACTAATCTCTAAACTACGCCCCTTAAATATTTGTTTGTTATTATGAACAATCAATGAACAACCATAGTTCACCCTAACATTTCGTCGTCGGAAAAATACTTCGGACACTTCGGGGTCGCCACTCTGAATTAGCTTTTTCAAATTCTCTTTTGAAAATTCAGCAATTTCAGCTAATCGTTTCCAACTTTCCATTTCTGGCTGCCATAAAAAATCATATTCATACAGAATTTTTGCCTGAAGCATCTGGATAATTTCAACCTTTGAAAATGGTCCGTAGTTGTTATTGTCTTTTAACACATACCAGGCTTTCTCTTTCAGAGAATTTAGAATAGTCGCATCTTTAACTTTTGCTTTTCCATTGTTAGAAGGATCAGAAAGCGGATCCAAAATTGAATGCTTTAAAACAGTTTCTGTGAACATCTTATTGAAGTCCCGATGTTCAACGATAATGACCCAGTCTTTTTTCGACTCGTCATAAATATAATCCATCCAACTAATATCCTTAGCTTTGATTTTGGCAACCACATCTTTTTCAGAAAATGGCCCAATTTGCTGA
>JAYVPD010000032.1:0-9914 GCA_043757515.1 Pseudobdellovibrionaceae bacterium | reverse complement strand
CGCAGGTTCAATCCCTGTCAGGTCCACCAAATTTTCAAGTAAATTTCAGACCATTACCCTGCCAAATTAGCGCCCATATCGAAAATATGGGCAGGTTGTTAATTTTTTATAAAAACTTGGCACGAAACTTTCGATGACCTTAGAGGAGTCGAACCAAGAACATCAGCCCCATTTCTAAAAAATTAGTATTCAAAAAAATCAATATTTAAGCAACGAACCGTCTCGGAATCCGACGGCCCAACGATTTTATGAATTGATTCAGCAAACACAGGCAGCAGCTTCCTGATTTTTTCTGCATCTTTTACTGAGAGAGACATTGGAAAAGTAAAAAACAAATTACTTGGCTTTTTCAGAGCCATCTTTTGAAAACCCTGGAGCCTCCAGTTTTGATGGTGTTGTGAAACGTGGGGAGAATTTGCATCGACATGTGTGCGCTGTGTGCCTGCCTCCAGTTTCCCAGACTCTAAGGTGCAAAGACCAGTTTCCACCAAAAATTGGACAATTTCTTGAGCCAATTTCCGGGGAATAGAAAGACGCTCAGCGATAGCATCGATACTCTTGAATTGTTTAAAGGCCGTTAAGTTTCTTGCTCCAGAGTAGAGCCATGAAGAATAGAATTGAGCTTTTGCTTCGTCGTCCATTCCACCAGCAACTTTAAGGCGCGTGCCAATATTTTCAGAACGATCTTGTTCTGCTTTTATTCTTCGTTTCAGTTGATTCTTTAATGATGTCGTACCTGCACGTGCGTGAAGTACGAGAAGAGAAAAATAGTCAAACTCTGCCTCGCTAAGCCCAATGGATTTCGAAATTTGTTCAGCTAGTTCAAGGCTCATATCCTTTTTCTTTTTCATGATTTGGCTGATTAAAGTTGAATGAACGGAACACTCCGCAGCCCATTTTTTTAATGTGCCTCTTCCGCCGTTTGGCTGAGATTCAATCCAGTGTGATAAATAACCCCTGTAGTCTTCATACTCATAGATATTCATTAGGCTCTTTTCCTCTAAAAATGACAATTCGTCACTTAATAAATGACTTAATGACTACTTTAATGTTTTAAAATGACAAATTCTTAGCTAAACATAACCTACTGAAAAAATGGCGGCTGAGATGTTTGGCTTCGGAGGTACTATGAATACATTTATAAAACTGCTGATTGCCTCTTGTGTTATGCTCTCTGCATTAGCTGGATGTTCACCGCATAGCGATCCCTTGCAAACAAAAACTGCCGATGGCACAGGAGATAGCGGCGGCGGCAATCTCTACAAGGGCAAGCCTCTTGAAAGCTATATAAAAAATCCGCAGGATTTGGATTCATTTAAGACATTTGTGCAGCCAATGCTTGATACCGTTGATCATTCGGAAGTTGGCTATATTTTTAGAGGAATGTTTTTAAGTAAAGTTTGGTATTTTGTACCTGGCCCACTCAATGCATTGCCTAGTAATAAAATTGGCTCTTCTATACCTACAGATCAAGTTGCACTTCAAGATTTTGATTCGATTTGGATTGATTCAAATCTTTTTGATAAAATGATGCCTGAAGATCAAGCAAAGCTTCTAGTTCACGAACTGCTGATGGGTGCAAAACTTCTAAGGTTTGATTCCTACAAGCACGCATGCCTTATTACCAATACTCGGTTCCCAGAAAAGGAAACTTGTGCTGAGGCATCGAACACTCCACTTGGTTCACCATCTGATTTAACACCAAACGACTACACTATAATTAGAAAAACAGTAGCCGAGATTTTTTCAAAAAATGGCTCTATGAACGCTGATGATTGGGAAGAACTACTTGGAGAGCAAGGTTTCGATAGTCCACCTGCGATTGTCTTTGAAAATAAATATAATGTAAAAACAATGTCGCTTGATGAAATTGCAGCCTCCGTGAAAAATTCCTTACAAGACGGCTATAAGCCTAAATTTGGATTCGACTATGAACATCTGATACTTCAAAATCCAAACCTTGATAAACAGCCACCTACATCGGATATTTTTTGGCAAAGCCATGAACTTTGTGATTTTGATTTTTCTGAAAACGGAGATCAGTATTCGTTTAGATTGAAGATGGGAAATGGCACGATTACGTCAACTCAAAAGCTATGGGTAACCTCTAATATAAAATTACAAAAACGTTCTGAGTTTGCGGATGCTCCACTGTGGAATGCAAATTTATGGATGTTTGATCCAAATGCTTACACCGGCGATCAGCCTTATTTCCTTGAGTTAAATTTTGAAGATTCAGGGCGCCTCAGTTACATCAGAGTTCGAGGATCAAAATGTAAAAACAATGATTGCTCGGGAGCGCCAAGCCCTTTGCCTGTCAATCATCTTGATTATGTTTGTTCAATGAAAAATCAAATTAAATTTAACTAAAAAATAAGGGGATTTATGAAACTTTTTTTTGCATTGGCGATCTTTTTCTTATCTTCAGGAGTGTATGCTGCGGAATTTTGCCAAAATTTACCAAATCACATTTCGTACACAAAAATTTCTAATAACTTTGATGGCTCTGTTTACCTAGAGTCTCCCAAGGTATTTGTAGCTGGTGAATACCTACCGCTGATTTCTCATGGCAGTAACAGCTTTAATTATAACTCTCCAGGTGAAGGCTTTTGCAAAATCTTAAAAAGACAATTTGTTAGCCTTGGCAGAGATGAAATCGCCTACAGCAAGATTGTTTGGCTCAATTCAGATGCGAGCCTTGGGAATATCTATTCAGAACAGGGATACGATTCAATAAGCTGGATTGTCTGCAAATAACCGCAGCCACACAAGAGGTTAACTCCTGGGGAGCCCTTCTTTCAAACCCTACCGATTCGCGGACAACCTCGGTGAAAGGACAACATGAGCGACAAGCTACCTAAGGGCGAAGTCCTTCTTTATAAAACTGACGACGGATACACTCGGATTGAAGTTCGCATGGTCAACGAAACAGTCTGGCTTTCCCTGAATCAGATGGCCGATCTTTTTGATCGCGACAAATCAGTCATTTCAAAGCATATAAAAAATATTTTTGAGGAGATGGAATTAGTAGAAAATCGAACTGTTGCAAATTTTGCCACAGTTCAAAAGGAGGGCTCCCGTGAGATTTCGCGAGAAATTGAGCACTTCAACCTCGACGTAATCATCTCTGTCGGCTATCGGGTAAAGTCCAAGCGAGGTACGCAATTTCGTATCTGGGCGACGCAACGTCTCCGCGAATATTTGGTCAAGGGATTCACAATGGACGACGAGCGTCTCAAGCGAGGTGGCGGTGGAAACTATTTCGATGAATTACTTGCTCGTATTCGTGATATCCGTTCTTCAGAGCGGGTTTTCTGGCGCAAAGTTCTCGATATTTATTCCACGAGCATTGATTACGATGGAGACTCTGATATTTCCAAACAGTTCTTTGCTATCGTGCAAAACAAAATGCACTGGGCCGCGCATGGCCGGACCGCTGCTGAAATAATCAAAGAGCGCGCCGATGCAAGTCGGCCCAATATGGGGCTCACCTCTTGGACGGGATCACAGCCCAAGAAGGCCGATGCAAGCATCGCCAAAAATTATCTCGCAAAAGAAGAACTGAGCGCACTCAATCTTATCGTGTCGGCTTATCTCGATTTTGCTGAGCTACAAGCGCTTGGCCGAAAAGCCATGTACATGAAGGATTGGATCACTAAACTGGATAGCTTTCTTCAGCTCAGTGAACGCGATGTTCTCCCTCATGCAGGAAAAGTTTCCCATAACGACGCTGTAAAAAAAGCTGAGCTAGAATATGAGAAATTTCGCACAAAACAGGATGAGCTTCCAACATCTGTTGATGTTGCATTTGAACACGCTGTTGACGAAATTAAAAAGATTGGTAGTTCAAAGCCTAAGAAATCCGCTGGTCGATCAAAAAAAGCGCCGTCTAAACGAAATAAATAGTTTCGTACGAGGCTTCACTATTTCCGAATTGGTAGCAGCATCGCTTTCGGCCACTTGGACGCTTGGGAGTCCTTGAGGACCTTGTACTGTGCTATCTGCACGGTCTTGATGAGTCTGGGCAACTGGCCAGCGGCGGCTGCCATGAAGACGAAAATTACGACGGCTTCGATAAGTTTATTTGGGATCATATTATTTCTCCTTGGTTACTTGTTGTTCAAACCGCTCAATGATGTGCTTAATGACTTCGTGGTTCCACTTCTTGCCAAAGCGGGTGGCAACGCCTCGGTCATTTAGAATGCGCGCAATGGCTCTGAGACTAAGGCCTGATTGCCAGTGGCGATTCATCTCAAGGACAACGCGGTATTCGCTGGGCTCCATCACGAGCTTGCCTTCGAGGTAAGTGAAGCCAAAGGGAGTTGTTCCTGATTTCATAACTTGTGTCGGATCGTGCTTTTGTTTGCTGCCACGAGAGAAGTCTCGAATGGTAACGCCAGCTTTACGAAGCTCTGTTAAAACCTTTGTTCTTGATTGCCCCGTGCGTTTGCCAATCTGCCTTAAGGACAATCCTGACTCATAAAGAGCTTTAAATTCGGCACATTTCTTTGTTTTTGACTTAACCGAATGTCTAATATAATCATGGGGTTGAAACGAATTATTGGGACTTTTGCCTGGCGTTGGTTTAAGTCCACCAATTTGGTCAGCCGACGCACGGCTGACCGCAAAGCTGCCATCAGCAGCCTTGCTCGACAAGTGCGGACGGTCTGGAAAACAAATTACGTTAGACTCTATGGGGTTCGAGGCAGATACCGATTGGTTTTTTCCTCGAGCCCCTTTTTCATTTTGAGCGCCACCGTTGTTCATTGGCGGAATGACGCCGAGCTTATCGCGATACATTATAAGCCCGTCGAAGAGTGCCGAAATGAGTCTTTTTTTCTGTGAACCTGTGCTTTTTGCCCAGAGAGTTTTGAACTCGATAAGCCCCTTTTCAATCCTTTGCCGAACTTCTTTTGGTTTTGGCTGGCTCTCGATAAATGCCTCAAGCTCCATAGCTTCTTGTGCATGAGCCTTCTTGGCTTCAGACAACTTTAGAAGCTCCAGCTTGATCAACTCGGTGCCATCGGGAACATTCATCTCGCGGTGGAGCTGAAAAGTTTTTCCGATGTCGGCATCTAGCGAATTCATTTTTTGTCTAAGGCCTTGGAGACGCTTTACGTAGTTTGAATTTTTATTGTCCGAGGCTTCTTCGATTTTGCCTTCAACGAAATCAAGATAACCCTTTTCCCGCATGTATCGTTCTAAATACTGGAGAACATCGCCCTCAAGTTCATCAGCGCGAATTCGCTTGGTTGTGCAGGTCAATGTGTCGCCGACCAAATGACGGTGCCTGTAATATCGATGCGGGCGGTGTTTTCCATGAGAGGCCCCACCAAAATAGGGATCACCGCATTCGGCGCAGCGAAGAATGCCCGTGAGAAAAAATACGCGGGTTTCCTTCTTCGCTAAGCGTTCACTCTGTGCATAGTGGCTGACCTCAATGATCTCTTGTGTGGCGTCAAATGTTTTTTGATCAACGATGGCAGGCCAAGAAGCTTTCGCGATCTGGTGTCGCTCGTAAGCCTTCAATGTATCTTGGTCTTCACTCTTATTTGTTTTATTAACTTCGCGTTTCCCAACATAAGCAAGGTTTGTGAGCAAATGGATTAGGGTCTGTCTGTGCCAGAGGCCACGATTGGCAGCGCGATTTTTTCGTTTGTAATTGGCTTTGGGTTTAATTCCCAATTGATTTAATCGCAGGATGGTCTTCGGGCAAGAACCCTCTTCAATGAAAATTTCAAAGATGCGACGAACGTCATCTGCTTCTGGTTCATTTACAATATAGGTACTGCAATTTTCGGGAGCCTTGTCGTATCCTAAGACAACCCCACCACCGTTCAAAAGCCCACGCTGTGCGCGAGCATGGAAGTTTTGGCTAACCCTCTCTGAGGTTTGCTTTCTTTCAAATTGTGCAAGATTGATCATATTGAAGACCATCATCTCGCCAGCGGGTGTACTCGTATCGAACTGTTCTTTCATGGAGAGGAACTTTGCATTGTGCTTTTTCAAATCTTCCAAGAGCAAACAAAAATCCAAAATATTGCGCGAGAGGCGGGACAAATCTGTCACAAGGATCAAATTTATTTTTCCAGCGCGGATGTCTCGCATCATCTTTTGATAAGCAGGGCGTTTCGTATCTTTTGCGGAGTAACCATCATCAAGATACGTCTCAATGTGTTTTCCCCATTTTGTTTCTTGCAAATTTTTAATATCAACAAACGAATTGAGCCGGTGATTTTGTGAATCGAGCGACCCCTCCAATACCTGGGCCTGCTCGTCCGTTGATACTCTGATGTAATATCCAATTTTATGCGGCATCGGCAAATTCTCCTAATCGTTCCTTGGAGTGCGTTCTCATGCGTGAGCGAATGTACATTTGCAGGAGTATTTCCTGAACTTCGCCGCGCACTTCGGACTCATTAGTTTTATCACTCTTGGGTACAAACTCAAGAATAATGGCACCGTGCTGAAGGAGAAGACTTTCATCTGATGTGGGCTCTTTTGTTTTGGCCTCCGCACTCATGCGGCCTCCCGCACAGATTCAGGTTCGGATTTGTCTCGCGCCTTCTTGTCGCTGAACTTCTTTGGTTGTTCCACAAGGCCACATTGAATAAGCAAGAGTTGGCGTAGATCAGGTGCCATCTGGCCCTCTGCCGATGTTTTTTCGATACAGTAGCGAAGAAGCGCCTGGTCGGACATTACGCTCAATCGCAGCTCTTTGATGTCCATTGCTGACACAACTTTTGCGAATTTTCCAATGGCCCAGCTCGCCACATCCTGCCGACTAATTTTGCCTCCAACAAACCCTTGATTGACCTCGTTCGCTAGTCTCTCCAGAACTTCGCCCGCCTCACTTGTAATTGACATCCTGTAGATCATTTCATCTTCCTTGATTTTTTTGTCCTCGCCTTCTTTGTTTTCCATCTTATTCCCCTCTTACTTTATTTATTATTTTTGTATTTATTTTCTTCCACCCGCCCTGATTTTTTGACCTTTTCCTGACCCCTTTCCACCAACTCGTTGGGGGGGAGGGGTCAGGAAAAAACAAGGGCACAAAATCAGGGCGGGTGGTCCCCGTTCCTGTTTGTATTCGAGGTTTTAAATATGATTGCTTGTGGCCACTCGAGTGGCCGACCTTGGCCAGTTTTGCGGCCAGTAAAAAGTTATCACTTTTAGGCTGCATGAATTGCTCCCTTCATCTCAGAAATTGTTTGAAATGATCCACTCCAATTGAAGCCTTCTAGGTGCGCTAGTGCAGGGTTTTTGTGGATTGACTGTGCTTCAGCAAATAAAATTGCCAACCGAGACTCATCCATCCTTGCGTGCCTGGCTGCACGCTCAATGGATTCGCGAATGGCATTTGAGTTTACAGCAAAGATTAGGATGTCGATTCCCCGAACTGCTTTATAGCCATTCAATGCCTTTTCATAGCGGCACAAGGATTTTCGGCTTAGCTCTAGTTCAACCGCAATCTTCATGGTGGCTTCTCTAAGTGTGAGTACAAGATCAGGATATTTTTGTCCGCGATTGTCCTGCGTGACCATCAGGCGGTTGCTTGGCTCAATAATAAATTGGGCTTCGGTTGCCCATGTCGAAACAAGTCCACTTTTCTCCAACTGAATGGCGATGGAAAGTGCCATCTCGTCGTGCTTGCGGCTGGAAATTCTAGGTGGATAAGATGGCTTAAGGCCCTGTGAGCGAGCCACATACTTACCCGAGCGGCTTAGGTGCCAGCCCTGAAAGCCAGGTGTGCTGAGAAGTGGATCGAAGAGCTTTGAACTATCGACAGCCAGTGCAAACCTACGCAAACTTCGTTCAGATCCAATGCCAAAAAGTTCTGCGAGCAATGGCTTGCTAACAAAGCCGCATTTAACTACGAAGTTAAAAACGGTTTCTAGCTCTGCGCGATACCATGTTTCACACAAGCCATTGTTCATCACTGGCCTTCCCTGCAGCGGGCAGGCTCAACTAGAATGTACTCCCAGTGTGGCCCGATGAAGCGATTGCCCTGCGCTTTGCCCTCGACAAAGTGCGCTTCAATTTTGGGATCACTGAGCTTTGGTGGAGAGCCGTCATTTTGTGCCAATGACACTTTCTGTCCATCTTGAAAGGATTTGGCCCGATCCGCTTCCATGCGCTTATGCAGCAATGATCCGGACACGGCCCCTAACATCGTTCCAAGAGTTGCACCGACAATAACATTGCGAGTGCGGTATTCACCATCGTGACCGGGATCGGCAATGCCGCCGATGGCGGCACCACCCAAGGCTCCGATCCCTGCGCCCAATCCAACTGACTTATTTTGGGTGGCACAGCTAGTGAGGGCTAAGATTCCAGCGAACAAAACAATTTTCTTAGACTGCTTTTTCATTTTCACTTACTCCTTGTTTTGATTTTTGACGAAAGGGAATCAATTTTGATTCGGACGGATTAGGCAGCATTACGAGCTTTACGCGGTAGCTCTTGGTATCCTCGAAGTCCGGAAGGACTACAATGGCCCAGCCAGCTCGAAAAAATGCAATCCGAATAATCGACAAGGCAAGTATGCAAGGAATTCAATTTAGAATGCTTGATGTCGCGCAAGCGGAAATCGTATTGATTGATGATGCTCGCGCCAATCGGATCGCCTGGGAAGCTCAAGCAAAACAGGCCAACAGAAAAATATCTACGTTCGCCACTGGTGAAGATTTTCTGCGCCAAGAAAAGCAGTTTTCTCGCTCGACGCCAATTTACGTTGATTATTTTTTTGACGGCAAAGCCACTGGTGAGTCTATCGCTGCAAGGCTGGTAGGTGCGGGGTTTGTGAAAGTCTCCATTGCTACGGCCTACCCGAAGGAAAGAATTAATTTACCACCTGGGGTGCTTGGTATTGTCGGAAAAGAATTTCCGAGCGTTGTATAAATCTGCGGCGACCACCCAATATGGCGATCTAGCGTTGGATGTCTAGTTTCGGCTTCAGCGTCTGTAGAATCAAAACATAGTAAAAATAATCGTCACCACCTTCTCCGTGCCGCAAGCAAGAGGTGGCGACAATCAATTTTGAGTGAAACTATTTGGCTTTACAGAACCCAATAGATTCCCACTCCGCTTTCCTATAAAGACATGCCGCCATTGAACCCAATTCCTGCGGGTTATTGGTGAACTGTCTTACAATTAAATTACGATTGTGAACCTGCAAAAGGTCCACTACGGAAGATTCGCTTCGTTGTACACATTCACAGCTATCTTCTGCAGACCTGATTGTCTTGTTTACCAAATTCTGAAAGGCTTCATTGCATTGCTCTGCTCGTCCGTAAAGGAAGGCTTCATAGCCGCCAATACAGCTTAAACGAAATTTAGGGTATCCGACGGAAATACAGTTGCAATCTAGATTCGAGCTGTCGCCCGTTTCAAGTTTTGAGGCCATACTCAATGACGGTGAAAAGCCTAAAGCGGCTAAAACAAAAAAAATACTAACAGTAACGGATTTCATATTTACTCCTGCTCGGGATATTCGGATTTGATAGTAGACCGGACTTACCCATGAGGGCTTACCGTTGCGGCACAGTTTTGGATTTTCACCAGATTCCTTCTATCAAACCTACGATTGTTGAGAAGGTTCTATCTCATGGAGCAGAATAAAATCAAGGCATCTGCTTCAAAAGATAGGAATCGGCGCTAGGCCGATTCCAAAATGCGCTCAACATCGTGGCGCCAGAAGTGAAGCGCACCACCCTTTATGGCAATGATATTTTCTTCTTCAATTTCTTGGTCGAGCCACTCAGATTGAGCAATTCTCCAGGAGATAGGGTCCATTTCTTTGGCTACGGTGATGGTGAGCCTACCCGGAAAAACTGAGCCAATTTGACTTTCTCTCTCGCCGTGTCAAGCTAGACAAAAGGAGAGCAGATGAAAAAACGGTTCACGGAAGAACA
>JAYVPD010000031.1:0-2690 GCA_043757515.1 Pseudobdellovibrionaceae bacterium | reverse complement strand
CCGGCTCCCATGGGGACTCGAATTGTATGTGAGGCAATTTGCTTAGGGATATAGTTTACCAATAGTTCAGAGTTTAACTCCTTGAGCGACTTACGGGTCACACCTAGCGCATCTGCCAGAGATTCCAAATCGGTTCCGCCTGGAACTGAAACATAGTCATATTCCAACTTATCTCGTCTTTCTAAGAATCTGAAACCGTACAAATTCGGTGATTTTGTAATTAACATGGCAGCCAAGATTTTGGGAACGTAGTTTTGGGTTTCTTCTGGCAAGGCGTTTTTTCTTACCAGCGACCAGTAGTCAGTTGTTTTGTGTTTTTCGATCTGTCGACGCAATCCATTTTCGCCCATGTTGTAGCTGGCGGCAACCAAGTACCAGGAACCAAATTCTTGATGTAAATCCTTAATGTATTTGATCGCCGCTTTTGTGCTTTTTCTAAAATCACGGCGCTCATCCAGCCACCAATGTTTTCGAAGACCATACCGAGCCGCTGTGCCTTCAATAAATTGCCATGGTCCCACTGCATTTGCGTTGCTAACAGCGGACGTGGAAAAACCTGATTCGACCATTACCATAAACGCTAAATCAAGTGGAAGATTAGCTTTGCGAAGCTCATCCTGAATGAAAGGAAGATATTTTGACGAGCGTTCTAGATATTCTCGAAACCACTTGCTGCCTTTAGTTTGAAAATATTGAACCCATTTGGCGACTTGTTGATTGTAGGTAACCGGAATATCAAAAACCAAGGTATGCGCTTTTGAATCATTTTCAATATTGCTTAATTTTTTTAGTCGCTCTTTAAGCGATTCTTTTGATCCAGATAATAGTGGACCACTATCGGGTACGGCGCCCCAGCAGCTGATTGTAAGGATCATAAGAAACACTATCTTCATCATTATTTATTGTAGTGGACATTTTGCTCAAAGTTGAGTCATTCGTTTGGCGGTCTAGATTCAAATCGTCAAAAAAACCGTAGTAACCCAAGTTGGCACCAAGGTGGTCACACAATAAATAAGATTAGGCGTTGGCGTTATGACGATGGTCTGTATGGCCTTGTGATTGCTCCTTAAATTTCCGAAGGACCAAATTTTGAAGGACCAGGTAATCACAATTGGCCTAGCTGAAGTTATAGACACTAGGAAGGAGTCTTAATGAGCGTTAAAGGAGTTTACACAGCCCTAAGTGGTGCTATGGCTCAAAGTTTAAATATGGATACGATTGCCAATAACATTGCCAACGTAAATACACCCGGATTTAAAAAAGACTCGCAAGTATTTAACGAATATTTAACTGCTCATGAAAAAGAACAGACCGGAATGCCTGTTCCTAGAATCCCGGCCAGTATTGAAAGTTTTTATGATCTTCAAGGTGGCGACCAAAGTTTCGTAGATTCAAAAGGAACCTTCACTGATTTTTCTCAAGGTTCACTTAAAGGAACCGGCAATCAACTCGACATGGCTATAGATGGCGATGGATTTTTTGAGGTAGCGACTCCAGATGGCGTCAAGCTCACTCGGTCGGGTAATTTTACTATGGATGGCAATGGTCACTTAGTTACGAAAGACGGACACTTTGTTCTGCGCAGTGGTGGCGAAGGTGCAAATCCCGAAGCCCGCGCCATCACATTGAACGGATCATTGCCTATTTCTGTAAATGATCAAGGCGATATTTTTCAAGGAGCCGATTTGATTGCTCGAGTCTCTGTTGTCGATGTGGCCAATAAAGACAGTTTATTGAAAACTGGAAATTCCATGTATGGATTCAAAGCGGGCCACAGCGCAGAAATTATAGCCAAAGCGAATCCTTCTTTGAAATCAGGATTTATTGAAACTAGTAACGTCAATGTGGTTAAAGAAATGACAGATATGATTAAAACTCAGCGGGTTTTTGAAAGCACTCAAAAAGCAATAAGCGCCTATGATTCTATGAGTGATAAACTAATTAATGTTGTTGGTAAAACTACAGCATAAGGGGACTGAATGTTAAAAAGTTTAAATACAGCGGCAACAGGCATGGCCGCTCAGCAAAGCAATATGGATGTTATCGCCAATAATATTGCCAACGTTTCAACGAACGGATTTAAAAAATCTCGAGCCGAGTTTGAAGATCTCATGTACCACACAGCCAAAGAACCGGGAACCGCAACGGGAATGAATTCCTTTTCACCAAACGGAGTCCAAACGGGACTGGGTGTAAGAACCGCTGCGGTTCAAAAGAATTTTGATAATGGAAACGTTTTAGTTACAAAAGGTGCGTTGGATATACAAATCGAAGGCAGTGGATTTTTTCAAGTTTTAACTCCCGATGGACAGATCGCGTACACACGCGACGGTGCTTTTAAAAAAGATCCTGAAGGAAAATTAATAGATAAAAATGGAAATATTTTACAACCAGAACTTTCCGTTCCGTCTAATATCCAAGGCGTCGAAATTGCGCCTGGTGGCGAAGTGCGTGTGATACATTCGTTAGGTGAAACGCCTCAAGGAATTGGACAGATTGATCTTGCGACCTTTGTTAATCCGGCTGGATTAAAATCGGTTGGTAAAAATCTGTTTATGCAAACGCCGTCGAGTGGCCAGCCGGTCACGACCCGTCCTGGTCTGAACGGCTCGGGCTATTTAGCACAAGGGCAGCTAGAAACAAGTAACGTAAATATCGTGGATGAAATGGTGGGAATGATCACAGCCCAG
>JAYVPD010000030.1:0-2708 GCA_043757515.1 Pseudobdellovibrionaceae bacterium | reverse complement strand
AAGTAATTTTTGCAAGTCATTTTTGCAAAGTGGTATAAAAATTTTAGGATTTTTACTCAAATGAGCCCAAAAGCCGCCGCCTTAGAAATAGTTAACTATCTAAAATATATGGAAAATATTAAATCAGCCAGTCCCCATACACTGCGGGCCTATAAAAAAGATCTAAGCCTTTTTTTTGACCCTGTAAAATCTTCAAAAACTAATACAATCGATTTGAGAAGCTACCTTTCGGCCCAATTAGTGGGTCTTGGACGACTTAGTTTAGCCACTCGAAATCGTAAGGTCGGCTGCCTGAAAAGCTTCCTCAATTGGATGTATGAAACTCGACTTATAGACACCGCTTTGTCTGAATCTTATCATTCGCCAAAAGTGCCCCGTAAAATGCCTCACTTTATTTCCTTTGATGAAGTCACCTCATGTATTGGCTTCCTAACCAAAAACAAACAATTGGATATGATTTCACTTCAACAAAAACTTTTGTTTCTTTTTCTCTACGGTGCTGGCCTGCGAATTTCAGAAGGTTGCCGACTGAAGTTTCTAGATATCAATCAGTCTGAGAAAAAGATCGTTGTTCGAGGCAAAGGCGGCAAAGAACGCGTGGTTGTTTGCCCCGAATTTGTTTGGATCGAATGGACTCGCTATATTCAGTATTTAAAAAAAATGCACCTATCTGATTTTAAAAAAATCGAGTTTGTTTTTTTTCGTCACTCTATTGACCTAAAATCAGAACCCATCTCTGAGCGAACTGGCTATTCCTGGATTCGCACCATTGGCGCAGGCGCCGGCCTGACTCAAAGTTTGAATCCCCATGCCCTTCGCCACAGTTTTGCCACCCATTTGCTAAATAGCGGCGCCAATTTAAGAATCATTCAAAGTCTGCTGGGTCATTCTACTTTGGCAGCGACAGAAAAATACACACACCTAAACTTAACCCAGCTTTACAACACCATGGAACGTGCCCATCCCTTGGGAAAACTAAAATCACGATAAATGAGCGTGACTGATGTATTCACGAATTACGGTTTCAACGGCGCTCATATGATTTCGAGCTTCAGCAGACATTGATTCTAATTTTTTGAATTCCGATAATGGCACCACCATAAATGGCTGCATCCATCGTTCAGGATCCAAAACCCCTTGGTTAGTAAGTAGTTTTAAGTAAAATTGAATTTTTAAAATCGGTAAATGGATCCCGTAATCAAGATCGGGAGTCGCCAAATTTTTCAAACAATGCCCAAGCAAATTATACAAGGCATCTGACATATTGTCGCCCTCTTGAGATACTTTCAAAACGCACTCAACAGCGAACAAGCCAAATTGCAACAGATCGTAGTCTTTTTTAATTGGTTCAAAATCACTTACAATCTGAGCTTCTTCTAAAACAGAAAGTTGATTTCGATCTGACTTGTCAGAATAAGTCAGCTTGACGTGATGAAGCGGCTCGAGCACCCCGCCACCAAATCGTTTTCGACTTTTCAAGGCAGACCTTGCTAAAAATGATTTTTTTTCACCTTCTGAAGAAATGCCAGTCACAATAAGATCCGCTTCGCCGTAACGAACTTTTTTAAGCAAAATAAACGTACCTGATTTTTTGATCACTCTTGGTCCCAAATAGCTAAGGAGAATCCTAGTAGGTCCACTCGGATTCAGCTTTAATGCTCTGAACGATTTCCTGGATCAGACTTGAAGAGGGAATATCCTTTGGCTCATCGAAAGACAAGATAATTAAGCCTCGCAAAGTTTCATCAGACAGTTCTGGCACTATCCACTTACGTATTGAACGAGGGCTATTGGACACGCAGTCAGAGAACGATTTAACTTTTTGAAACCCTTTTTGTTTAAGCTTATCAACAACGGATTCGCTATGAATATTTTCAACTATTAGGACCGACCGATTCCAAGGCCGCGCACTGGTATAGGTCCACTTAGCAATCGGCAGTGAAGCTTCCCATGATTTAATTTGAGCTTCAAGCGGGTGCACGACGGACATAAAACGAGTTGCCCAATCATCTTGCCATTTAATATTTTGATAAGCACCTAAAGAAGAATTTAGTTTCGAGCGCTCGGGCAAAAAAACCAAACTTAAATCAGGCGACACCACTTGCATACCCATCGCTGTGGCGCCGATTTTAAACGAAGTCTCAAATTCATGACTTATCAATATGAAAACAATTTTCTTGGCCGTGGCCCACTCTTGCACTTTTTCATAAGGAAACGTTTCGCCCGAAACAGCGTGGTTTTTAAAATACACTAGAAAAAGCGTGTCTTTGTTAAGCTTTTCAATCGTACTTTGGCCCTGGTCTGGGGCGTTTATAAAGTCTTCGATTTTTAAAGACTGGATCTGGTAACTTTCCCTAACAAAATAGGGCTGCGAATTTTCTAACAAGGGCGATACCCCGGAAACCCAGGCTACGCTGCGCTTGTGGGCGTAAAGCTGAGCCAGACTAATCAATAGATCATGAGTGGCTAAATAGGGATTTATGTAACACCGAATCTGATTGGCGCTAGCTAAATCCTTTTTTAATCGAAAATTAATACTATCCCATTCTTCTGGTCTGGAAAATGAATCAAACAACATAACTACATTAGACCTGATTCAATTTGGTTTTTCTATAAATTGATTGTGCCTATGGTAACAAAGGACTAGGCTTATGAGTGATTCACTATGGAGGATTTATGAAAAATAGTTGGCTTTTAATATTATGTTT
>JAYVPD010000029.1:0-2708 GCA_043757515.1 Pseudobdellovibrionaceae bacterium | reverse complement strand
GGCACAACACGAAGGAAATTGGCTGGCACACGATCAAGGAAATCGAGTGGCACAGTATTCAGGAAATTAGGTGGCACAAGATGGCGGAAATTCGACACGCAAGCGAAATGACATGCTCATTCACTCTCTCCTCGATGCGGGGATGTCGTTCAGGACCATCGCAAAAATTGCGAATTGTTCGCATGGTAGTGTGTCGGCGAGCAAAAAAGAGTGGCTCGTGAAAAAGGCGCTCAACCCGCCAGAAGAGAAACATCAAATTGTCGAAGTTGTTATTCCCCAACCTGATGCCGCGCTGGTAGTTGCTGCCGAAGTGCCGCTAGAAATTCAGGAGCCCAGCTCCGTGGCTTCACCTTCCGATCCAAGCCCGACCTAATCGGGCTCCCACCACATGGCGGGACTGCGTTCGCGGTCCCGCTCCTATCTTTACCAAATTTCATTTAAATTCTATAGCTCGAGGTTCTGCTGGACCTTGTTTTTTCACGCCTAAAAACCGCCCTGCGCTTTGTTGACCGGCGCGCTACTGAGGCCGTTCATAGGCCCCACTCTATTATATTGGAGTTGTGCGCCAAAGCTTCACAGACGAGTGTCATTAGAACGCCTCGCTAGGAACTTTCATATTCAACCATTCGCAATCGTGGATGATTTGAGCCTCTAGAAAAACGAAATTCAACTCGAGAAAATAAAAATTTAGATCTATCGCTTTGCGATCTGAAGCATTTCAAATCAGTATCGCACAGCGAAGGCGACCGAAATTTCATCTCAAAAATCGACCAATAAGAATATCGATTGGACGCCCAGAATCTTAAATTATTTGGATCAAAAAATCCCTTGACATATATTTAGCCATTTAGCTAAATATATGGGTGAGCAAGGGTAAAGCTGAGAAAGAATTAGCAGATTTTGATTTGGTGTTCTCCGCTCTTGCTCACGAAGCAAGACGGCGAATTCTTGTTGTTCTGCTTGGGAGAAAGGGGCAAATGACGGCAGGAAAAATCGTAGAACGATTCAGTTGTAGCTGGCCGACAATGACAAGACATTTACAAGTTCTTGAGGATGCCGGATTGATAAGTGTCGAAAAAAACGGTCGTGAAAGGCTCTATATTTTGAATCACAGAAGGCTTTTAGATGTTGTTGGAAATTGGACAAAATGGTTTGAGGAGGAAAAGTAAATGGCAAAACCTGAAGTAGTTATCGCAATGTATAGGCCGCATAAGGGGAAGCTTAAGGAGTTGGAACCACTGGTTCGCAAGCACTTTGCTACCCTAAAAGAGTATGGCTTAACGACCGAAAGAGATTCTTTCATTGGCAGATCGTCTGATGGGTCAATGCTCGAAATCTTCGAGTGGGCTAGCCCTGACGCCGCGAAGAAGGCCCACGATCATCCCGCTGTCGCAAAAATCTGGGAAGCAATGGGAGAAGTATGTGATTTTGGAACTCTCAATCAGCTGCCCGAGGCTGAAAGTAGATTTCCACATTTTGAGCGCGCATTTTAAAATTTTAAGCTATAAACAATTTTAGAATGTCAGGAGAGCGTACTTTAAAATGCAGTCTCTCCTGACCGTCAAAAACGCACGAAAAAATCAGCGTCCCTGTGAGTTTGGGCGTACGTTTTTATAACTAAACAAGTGTTTTAGAGTGAGCATCAAGATTCCAATTTTTTAAGATAACCAAAAAATTTTGCATCAGGCTCATTTCAAGTTTAAAGCTTAATTGCCCAATCATACCAAGCTTTCTCGCTGAACTTTTTTAATATCTGGCAGGAAACAATAAGAGAGGCTGTTTTTAAATGATTTGGGTCATCGCTACCTCGGTAGGCGTATGTGGATTCAGACACGCTATTGTCATAGCCAGCAACGGCTACTCCAACTAAGAATCCATTGTCATCAACGATTGCACCTCCACTATTGCCCCCAAGCACATCTAGGCTTGAACCGATAAGTCGCTTACCGCTTGATGGCTGTACGTCGCTTAAGCTCGATATTCCAGTAAAAACACCCTGAGACCATCGCTTCGTTATTAAATCCGGAGCCTCGATTCTAGTTTTTTGTTTTAATATAGGACGCAATGTCACACGAGGGAATCCCACCGAATAAATATGCTTACCTTTAGAGGTATCACATCCGCTCATATTAAATTCAAGAGGCACAAGCGATTCAAACGTCTCATCGTCAACGTTTAACAAGTAGGCCCCAAGTTCGAGTTCCATTTTATATATATTAGCAAAAATCTTTGCCCTAATTGGATCTTGCGACAGCGACCTAGACTGAGGTTTCAATTCGATATTTTTGTTCAATATTATTTCGCTGAAATCACCAGGCGGCGCCAAAGAATTGAACTGATCTACTAAGTGACCGGCCGTGATCATCATCACTAAATTTCTGCCGTTTATTTTTTGTTTTTTTAAAATGAAACCTGTTCCTAAGATGAATTTATTATTTTTGGCATCAACATCCATAATCGCAAGCGTAGAATTCCAGGCGGCTGAAATCTCAGAGGTAGGATTCAGGTTAAATCCCTCTGATGCATAGAGCGTTTGCGAATAGAAATATAAAAGTGCAAAAAAATAGGCGCCAAGGTAGAGCTTCATGCAAACAAAATAACGCAAAGCGTTATTTTAATCAAGAAATAAATCGTTGTGCGGTCCCCCCGTTCATTTGTTACTGAACTCTGTGGGGCAGCGCGCTGGCTTTTTGGTCTGGGTGGTACTG
>JAYVPD010000028.1:0-2709 GCA_043757515.1 Pseudobdellovibrionaceae bacterium | reverse complement strand
TTGAAATAAATACATAATTTTATTTAAGTCTAGAACTTTTGAACGTAGCTTACAAAAGCCACTCGACCGTTCACATCATATAGATTTGTATTCAATTTCGTTTCACCAGTAAGTCCGCTCACCATATCAGCTGGAGGATTGGTATTTAATAGATTTCTAACACCGCCAGTAAACGTCGCTTTTTTAGATACTCGATAAGACGCACTTAAATCAATTTCGGTATCATCATTTAACTTACCATCTTTATAACGATTAAACATTTTTTGACCAGGAATGGTTCTTAACGTTAAAAAATAACTTAGGACATCTTTTTTCATGCTGAAGTTCAAGCCGTTTCTCCAGCCCGGACTGCCCCATTCACCAATTCTATTTCGTGCTCCGGCACCAGGAAAGCCTTCAAGTTTATCAAAAATCATTATCGACAAATCGTCTTGAACACTTAATCTGTGCCCCATAAAATCCTGAGTTACCATGTATTCAGCATTTAAATCCAATCCAGAAAGCTCTTCAGATTGCAGATTCAGATTAGGCGCACTGATTTTATCGATATCGCCGGCCGAATCACGAGTTACAGTCACACCGTAGTCGGAAGGATTTACACCGTTTAGTTCCGCTGTCGTCAAATCATCCAAATCAATTCCAACTACATTAGATAATTTAGTGTACCATAAATCAGCGCTTGTAGAAAAATCTGAGCTTGCTTCATATACAACGCCCAATCCACCTGTAACCGCTTTTTCTTCTTTCAATTGTGAATTGCTGATGGTTACAACGTGATGCTGTTTAGACGAGCAACTATTTGCTGGATCCGCTGCACAGGCCTTTCTGTCTACAAAGTCAGGATTCCCATCGCCGCCTTCGCCGTACAATTGAGAAAGTGTTGGCGCTTTAAATCCTGTTCCCACAGAGGCTCGCATAAGAACCTGTTCATTCAATGCTATTTTGCTAGATATTTTTGGATTTACCGACGATCCAAAATCTGAATATCTATCTGCGCGAGCGGCCAAATCAACCTCAAATCCTTTGCTCAAAGGTAAACTAAATTCGCCAAATACTGACAACACATCTCGTGAACCAGTATTGTTTGAGCCAGCACTGCCTAGAATTTTTCCCAATGCTGCTTTCGTGTCAGTTTTATTAACCATTTTTTCATTGAAACCGCTGATTCCAATAGCCGCACCAATTGGGCCATCAGTCATATCTCCCAGTTCGCCTGAAAAAACCAAGTCAATCGTTGCTAGATCAGACGTACTTTTTTGAAAAGTCTGCGCGATCGCTGGTGAAATATCGCCGCGAGTCCCCGCTGGATTCATCGGCTTAAAAGTTCCTGCTTTTATCAATGATTCAACAACATCGACATCCAAATAACCATTCGCTCCAAAACTTTCACGATTTACTCGGCTGTAACCGACTGCCAAATCAGCTTCCCAGGTGTCAGTAATATTACCCTTAAGTCCAAATAATGTACTTAAGTTTCTTTCTGTATCTATGCTGTCTCGGTTGCCAGCCTCCACAAATCTATAAGCAACCTTGGACGCGTTTGGGTACCCAGGAATACTTCCCGTTGTATTTGCAAAACTATAGTTGCTTCCTTCTTCCGGCGTCGGAGCATAGTTCCACTCGATATCTTTCATTACAAAAATATTTCGATTGTAGAACTTTAAACTTGAATCCGTTCGAACTGTAGCATCAGTCAACATACTCAGCTGTCCGATCAATGGCCGTGTTGTTGCCAACTCGTTATATCGGAAAAAACATTTGTAACCTTTAGTACCGCCCAAATTACGATATAAATCCGCAGGACATTCGGATGCAGGCACGACAGTCCATTTTTTGGCTGCTGGATCATACCAAGCGGCTGTGCTTCCTGTTGAAGACAAACCATTGCGAGTTAAATCCCGATCAATTCCAAAAATTTTCTCTTTTCGATTGTAGTTTAAGGAAAACAGAAAATCAGTTCGCTCACTTGATGTGCCATTTAATAAGGCCACGCCTAAATTGTCGCCACCTTTTTGATTCGGCTTAGAATAAAACGTGGAAATTTCGTTTCCAGTGAAATTCTTTTTAGTTACAAAATTAATAACTCCGCCTAAAGCGTCAGAACCATAAAGCGCCGACGACCCATCTTTTAAAATTTCAACACGCTCGACTGCTGACTGCGGAATTAAATTTAAATCAACCGCTTCTGTCGATGGATCTTTTGGCAGTCTACGTCCGTTCAAAAGGATAAGTGTTTTGTCAGCACCCATGCCTCTCAACCCGATATTCGAAGTAGCGGCCGCACTGTTACCAGAGGATTCTCGGCCTACGCCGCCCGTTGCAGCACTTGAGTCACGAAGAACATCCGAAACATTGGAAGTTCCAGAAACGTCCATTGCCTCTTTTTTGATGCTTTTAACAGCAGAAGGGCCCTCAACATTTAGGCGCTTAATACGAGTTCCGATGACCTCGACTTTTTCAACTTCTCGCTTTTCTGGCGCCGCCGCCTGAGCGACTGTAGTTGATGTACCTGGCATAGTCGTCGTTGTCGTCTGAGCGTGAGCTGAACGGACTAAACTCATGCTTAAAAGCACGATTAACGACGCTGTGAGTAAGATACTTTTTTCACTGTGTGTCTGGTTTGGAGTCGAAACTCCCGGTCGCAAAAAATTCATTTAATTCCCCTCTTTTTTTCTTTCCCGATTGATATCTATTTGATTATGATAACAA
>JAYVPD010000027.1:0-2710 GCA_043757515.1 Pseudobdellovibrionaceae bacterium | reverse complement strand
CGTTTTCATGAGGGTTTGGTGGTTCCCCGACATGAAAAGGTCTCTTGCGGAAGGCTTAACGCCTTCCGCTTTTTTTTTGCCCTCATCGATTGATTAATTCCCATTCCTCTGCTACTGCAATCTGACGTGAAAACAAGCGAACTTTTATTTGATTATTCCCCAGAATTGATTGCGACCGAACCCAAGCATCCGAGTCGGGTATTTTCTAATCAACACGGTAAATTGTCCGAGCTTGCTTGGCCGCAATTTCTTTCAGAATTTAAAACGGGAGATATTTTAGTCATCAACGACACAAAAGTATTAAAACGCCGAGTCTTTTCCCTGGAAGGACATGAAGTCTTATTTTTAAATCCTTCATTTACAGATCCGTCCGCGGCAATGGAGGATAATTCTAGCAAACATACTAATTGGAGCGTTCTATTTCCTTCAAAAAAGCTTAAAATAGGGGATTCAATCTCATTGCCTTTAGGTTTAAAAGCGGAACTTGTAGAAAAAGGAATTCCTCAACTCATAAAACTGAGTGAACCAGTTGATGAATCTTACTTCGATCAAATTGGCGAACTCCCGGTGCCTCCGTATATTCAAAAAGCTCGGAATGAGCGGCATAATCGCACCACGGAAAAAGAAAGCTATCAGACCAGTTGGGCTGAAAAGCCAGGCAGTTTGGCGGCGCCAACAGCAAGTCTTCATTTTACTCCTCAGGATTTGGATTTTTTAAAATCCAAAGGAGTCGATGTTTTGACCATCACTCTGCATGTAGGGCTGGGTACTTTTTTGCCTGTTACGACCGAGAACTTAGTCGATCATAAAATGCACGCAGAAACTGTCGAAATTCCTAAATCTCATTGGGAAAAAATACTAAAAGCCAAAACCAAGGGCGCCTCGATTTGGACGTTAGGGACAACTGTGGTTCGCTCGTTAGAAAGCCAAGCTTTGGGGCGATTTGAATTGCTAAATGATACGTACGCTGGCACAACGGACCTTATGAT
Organism: Pseudobdellovibrionaceae bacterium; assembly: GCA_043757515.1. Taxonomy (GTDB): domain Bacteria; phylum Bdellovibrionota; class Bdellovibrionia; order Bdellovibrionales; family Bdellovibrionaceae; genus UBA2316. The sequence continues at coordinate 1,721 of JAYVPD010000027.1, read as the reverse complement.
TCGGCCCGGTTTTCAATTCCAAATAGTGGATAAACTTCTAACTAATTTTCATCAACCACAAAGCACGTTGCTTGCGCTTGTGATGGCATTTGCAGGTAAAGATAATGTCTTAAAAAGCTACCGCTGGGCGATTGAAAAACGGTTTCGATTATTTAGCTATGGTGATCTTAGCTACTGGTCCCAAAATTCTGAAAAAAATCCAGCTAAGGAATCCAAGTGACAAATACGAATAAATCTTTCCAGGTGTTATACACTTCAGACAAAGCTCGTCGCGGACGATTGACGACTCATCATGGAGCTATCGAAACACCCGTATTTATGGCCGTCGGAACCAAGGCCACCGTTAAGGCCATGAGTAACGAAGAACTGATCGAATGCGGCACTCAGATTTTACTGGGCAATACCTACCATTTGCATTTGCGCCCGGGTGAAAAACTGATTCAAAAAATGGGTGGTCTTCATAAATTTATGAATTGGAATAAACCTATTTTAACTGACTCGGGTGGTTTTCAAGTTTTCTCGTTGAGCGGATTAAGAACCATGACAGAAGAAGGTGTTGAGTTTAGATCGCATCTTGATGGTGGCAAATATTTTATTTCGCCTGAAAAAAGTATGGAAATCCAAATGGATTTGGGCTCTGACATAATCATGGCTTTTGATGAATGCTTGGGCTACCCAGCAACTGACGAACAGATCATAAAATCTATGGATTTGACTCATCGCTGGTTGATTCGATCAAAAGCGGCGATGAGTCGCAAAGAAAGCCAGCTGTTTGGAATTGTTCAAGGGGGCCTCAGTTTGCCGCATCGATTGCGCTCATTAGAACAAGTCACTTCGGTTGATTTACCGGGCTATGCCCTGGGAGGATTCAGTATAGGCGAGCCGATCCATTTAATGCATGAATTGCTGCCAGACATTGCGCCTCGAATGCCGGCTGATAAGCCTCGCTATTTAATGGGCGTCGGGACTCCGGTTGATTTATTAATTGCCGTAAAAGCGGGCATTGATATGTTTGATTGCGTGATGCCCACACGCGTGGCGCGCAACGGGACTCTGTATACTTGGCAGGGGAAAGTTTCCATCAAGCGCAATGAATTTAAAGATGATCCGTCGCCGCTAGACCCCGAGTGTGATTGCTATACTTGTAAACATTATACAAAAGCATACTTGCGCCATTTGTTCTTGGCAGGGGAAATTTTGGGATCCAGACTCAATACAATCCACAACCTGTATTTTTATATGAAACTAATGGAGCGGGTCCGGGAATCCATTGAAAAAGGTACCTGGGATGAGTTCTACAATGACTGTATGACACGATTTATTAAAAAATAGTGTATTCAAATACCAATCCTTTGGGTACAAAGTGGCCTGACTTACATTTAACGAGGTTAATTATGAAGAAATTGATTTTAATGTTGTCCCTAGTTTTACCTACTTTAGCTTTGGCTCAGACTGCGGTTGCGACTCCGGCTCAACCATCCATGCTTGAAGTGGTTGCGCCCTTTGGCTTTATGTTGCTCGTTCTTTATTTTCTGGTTCTTCGTCCACAGATGCGCAAACAAAAAGAACACCAATCCTTTGTGACCGCTGTGAAGCGCGGCGATGAAATCATAACTCAAAACGGAATTTTGGGTCGCATTGAAGGTTTAACAGAACAATTTGTTACATTAGAGATCGCTGAGGGCGTTCGTGTTAAAATGCTGCGTTCGCAAATCGCCGGC
>JAYVPD010000026.1:0-2720 GCA_043757515.1 Pseudobdellovibrionaceae bacterium | reverse complement strand
AAAATGCGGTTGAGGCAGTCGAAGATCAGAAATCACCAGATAAGAAAATTAAAATCACCTGCGAGAACAGCTTACCGGACAAAGTAAAGGTGACTTTTGAAGACAATGGGCACGGGCTTCCGCTAAAAGCTGAAAATGTTTTCCGACTTTTAAAGAGTACTAAAACACATGGCTCGGGTCTTGGACTTCTAGTCTCGCGAAAAATTGTCGAGGCGCACTTTGGAAATATAAAAGCTTCGCACTCATTAGGCTTAAAAGGAGCTAAGTTTGAAATTGAGATACCTCGTGAGGTTCAACTATGAATCAAGAGCGAGTTCCAAGAATTTTAGCTCTAGACGACGATTCTGAATGGTTGAGCCAGATTCCAATCATGTTTGAAGATCATGGCTATCACATTGATCTGTATACAAACATTGACCAAGGTTTAATGGCTATTGAAAATTTCTTTTATGACGTCGTTCTTTTAGATATGAACTTTATTGGGGACAATCGAACTGGGCTAGATATTTTTCGTAAAATTGCGGCAAAAGATTCTGAAGTTGATGTTATTGTGATAAGCGGCGAAACGAATCCTCACAAGCTCATTGAAGTGATGAATGCAGGTATAACCCAATTTATACCAAAGCCCGCTCAAGTTGGGCAAATTCGCGAATCGGTTCAAGTGTCGATCAGAAGAAAAGAACTAAGACGACATTCAATTATTTTGAACCAATCAAAAAGTGCTATGATTGTCGGCTCATCCAAAATTATCCTGGACCTTAAAGCAGAAATTGCGAAGGCAGCGCAGTCAGGCGTAAAAGACATCCTTATAACTGGCGAGTCAGGCACCGGTAAAGAGGTCGTAGCGCGTTCAATTGCCGAATTGGCTGATTCAGCTAAGAGATTTATTCCTATTCACTGTGCAGCCATTAACGACGGCGTAGCGGAGTCTGAGTTGTTCGGGCATGTGAGAGGCGCATTTACAAGCGCTGATAAAGATCGAGTTGGTGCTTTTGAAGCCGCGCAAGGCGGATTTGTTTTTTTAGATGAAATTGGCGATATGCCTCTAAATCAACAGGCAAAGCTACTTCGAGTTTTGCAAGAGCGTAAGGTTTCACGCGTGGGAGCTACTGAAGAGCGATCTGTAAGCTTTAAATCAATTTGCGCAACCCATGTTGATCTGAACAAAGCTGTTCTCGAAAAGCGCTTTCGTGAGGATTTAGTTTATCGAATTGCTAAATTCAAAATCGAAATTCCTCCTTTAAGAAAGCGCATCGAAGACATTCCAGAATTAGTTTATCACTTTTTAGCAACTAAATTTAATAATGAGTTTACAATTACTCCAGAAGCAATCGGACTTCTCCAAAGCTATTATTGGCCTGGAAATGTTCGGCAGCTGGAAGCCACAATTGAAACAATGATCTATCGTCGAGATGGCAAAATTATTCGTGAAAGGGATGTTTGCAAAGCAATTCCAGAGTTATCAAATTTAATTACCCCAAAACAGAATGTATCTTTTCTTGGAAAAGCTGGAGCAACACTATTTACTCAAGAACGCAAAAAATTTGAAAAGGCTATTGTAGATGCCCACGGCGATCGCACGATTGCCGCTAAATCTTTGAATGTATCTAGAGCCACATTTTTTAGAAGAGCGAAAGAACTCGGCCTGGTTGCAGGCCGACGTGTTTAAATTTAACTGTTTAAAGTTTCATTTAACAAGGCTGGGATAACCATATTTGAATTCTTATCTCGTATGATTTTACTTGAGCGAGAATGACTAATATAAATTGTTCCCATCGAGATTTGGGATGTGCGACCAGCGAAAACTTTTGAGACTTCACGTTTGACACCAAAAAAATAACAACCCCAGTTAATTTCTTTAACATCCTTAGTAGCTTCAATCTCTTTGAGCGCGCGGGATAAATAAAGCTCCATTTCAATCTTCCCTAAAGGATCGGCGTGACGCCACTTTTCTATATCCTCAATCGTGTACTTTAAAATATCCATCATTGATCCAAGAGCTCTAACGTCATCAGATTCATCATGCGAGATTTCGTATTGTTCTGTTGCCCCAATAATTTCAAAGAGTTCTTTTCCTGAAGAGAGCCGAGGCAAATGATGTACTTTTTTGCTAGAAACAGATTTAGGGGAATTCTTAGATGCGGGATTCAATTCCTTTACATCTATATCAAATGCTCCAGCAACAGCCATGAGCGTTTCAAAGGAGGCGGCGCCATCTTTTTCCAAACGCTGAATTGTTCGAAGGTTGAGCTTTGCGGCTTCAGCAAGTTGTCTTTGTGGCCACGCTCGTTCTTCGCGAGCCCTCTTTACAAATTTTGCTCTGTCCATACTTTTTGCCATGTTATTTTCCATAAAAGTTCCTTTCACTTTTAAATGAAAGTAAACCATTTTTTTCAGAAGGTGTTACGCCACGATTACGACACTCTTACGACAGTTTTACGACACAGGTCAAGATACATGTTTTTGTTGATGACTGTGAGACTCCAGTCTCTTTTTGCATTACGTCAGTGAGACTCGCGCTGAGACTCGTGAGACTCAGTCTCAGTGGTGAGACTCGAGTTAAAATTCAAAAACTAAATAAAATTAACAACTTAACATTTTTTACGACCGCGCAGGCAGCTTGGCACGCCTTTGCTCTTATTACCTTTCGAGACCGTTAGAGTCTCACAACAAAAAGGAGAATAAGTGCAAGAAAAGAAGCCAGGAATTTTAGAACAGAT
>JAYVPD010000025.1:0-2722 GCA_043757515.1 Pseudobdellovibrionaceae bacterium | reverse complement strand
TAATTTCATTTAAAAATTTTCCTATTCAATTTTGTTGCTTGAATAGAATAGGAAATATTTATTTTGATGTAAACTTGAAAATGCCAGACCAGTTTTTTGGCGGATTATTTATAAATTCAACGCACCGATAAAGCATTAGTTTAGAAGGTCCATCGTTGTAGAGTTCAATTATTTGATTAAATTTCAATTCAGCTGAAGAAAAATCACCTTTAACATATAGGTTGAATGCCTCGTTGTACCTGCTAACCTTAGTTCGATCTAATTCTGTAACATTTCCTATTTCTGAGATTGCTTCGTAAAGCGGAGTGGAATCATTTTTTCCTTTAACTTGCACTAAATCTAGCGGTCGACAAAATATTTTCGATTTAATTTTTTCATAAGTATTGTCGCCAACGATCAATTCGACACCGTAAGCCTTTGTTAAGCCCTCTAAACGCGATGCTAAATTAACGTTGTCGCCGATAACGGTGTAGTCCAACCGACGATCGCTGCCGATATTGCCAACAATCACTTCCCCCGTATTCACACCGATTCCTATAGCGAACTGAATACCGTATTTTTGTTCTAGCTCAGCGTTGAAAAGTCTCAATTGTTTTAGCATAGCAATTGCTGTTTGAACGGCATGAAAAGGGGCGTCGTCATCGCGAACGGGAGCGCCCCAGAAAGCCATTACAGCGTCTCCGATAAATTTGTCCAAGGTGCCCTTGTGATCGAAAACAATTTGTGTCATGTGGCCCAAATAGGAATTTAACATGGCTACGACTTGTTCCGGCTTAACTTTTTCAGATAGGGATGTGAAATCTCGGACATCAGAAAAAAGTATTGTTAATTCTTGCCGGTGACCGACCTCTGCCGATGGGTCAATACCGTTGTCTAGCAATTGCTGAGTAACTTGCGGAGAAAGATATTTTGATAAAGTGCCCGCAATTTTTCGCTTTTGTCTGGATTCAGTAAAGGATAAATATACCAAGCCGTCGCCATAGCTTAGCAACCCGAAAAGCAGGGGGCTCGACAATGGAAAATCAATTTCTTCAATTTGAAATACGTAAATCCCCAGTGCGAAGTAAAGTCCCAATATGGTAACGGGCACGGAGTATTTCCAAAAAAGGTTTTTTGCGAACACAAAATTTAAATAAATAAGTCCGACCAAAAGTATTGAAAACAGAAAATGCCATCCCAAAAAGGGTCTTTTGAGCTGATGACCATCTAAAATATTTGAAATGGCAATCGCATGAAGCAAAGATCCTGGGTAGTCCTTGTTTACAGGTGTCGCTTTTAAATCTTGAAGTCCCGTTGCCGACCCACCGACAATAACGATTTTGTCGTGAAACATCGATTTCAAATATTTGGCTAGATTGTCGGGATCAAGAGTGCCAGTTTTCCATTTTCCAGACAAGGCATACAAAGACTCGAAGGGAACCTTTTGGAAGTCATTTTTGTAGAAATGAAAATAAAATTGTCTGTTCTCATCAAGTGATATTTTTCGCTGAACGGATTGGCCTTTTTCTTTGGAAACAAGCCACAATTCATTCTTGTCTAGTTTCAATTTTGGATTGTCTAAATATATTTGCAACGCTTTTAGAGTAAGAGATGGGTAAATTTGAGTGTCATAGCTTAGAAAAATGGGCGTAAACCGAAATAGTCCGTCGGTGTCTTTGATAGAGTTAACTATGTGCACATGATTTAGGTTTTCCCATAGTGGACTGTAAGGCCGTGAAATCGTGCCAAACGTATTTGGTCTGCTAGTCGCGTTTTCAATTTCTATATTAAATGAGCTACTGGATGCAGGAAAGCGGTCTGGCTTTTTTACATCAATGGATTCAAAACTCATTGCCAGAGATATATTAGGAAACTCGTGCACCACAGTTGCTAACTGTTTATCTGAATCCGGGTTTTTAGTATCATTTTCAGTAAATAGAATATCAAACAAAACAACCTTTGGTTGTGCAAACGATAAAAGTTGAATGGTGTCGTACCATACATCGCGCTTCCAAGGCCAGCGCCCCTCTGATTTGTTTATTATATCAAGCGAGTAATCATCTATATCAATGAAAACGATTTTGTCAGAAGGAGAATTAAAGGGAGCAAAATTTTTATATCTGAAATCTAACGTCAATCGTTCTAGAAACTGAGCTACAGGGGCTATGAAGGTGCTATTTTCCCAAGCAAATGACAGTACTATAAGAATTAAAAAGCTTTTTGAAAATCGCTTTGCACCTTTTATCTGTAAGAGATTCATACCAGTTTATTCGGTTTTTAAGGTGGCCTTTAGAGGCTAGATAGTGTGGTCCTCTTTTATAATTAGGCTGGTCGTCTAAATTTACATTCGATGATGTTTCATTTTGAGATTTTTTAATTTCTGAAAAGTATGGATTTGAAATTGCTAACTACTATTTCTATGATTGGAATGGTTTTTTTATTCATTTTTGAGCGACGTTCAGTGCCTCTGGGTGTTTTACTGCTTTCACTATTTATGCCGTTTTTGGGCCACACCAAAGATGAAGCTCAATGCAGTCTTTTTTATGGCCATGTAAAAAGCTATAACTTAGTTCAGAAGGATAATCCGAGTCTTAGAAGAAAAAGCACTGATGTCCCGATTGCAGAAATAGGTTCCGAAGCCAATCAACGCCTAATATCAGATCTGGTCAAAGTTATGGTTAAATCGGAAAGCGCCGGAATCGCGGCCCCCCAGCTTGGTGTGAACAAGAACATAATAGTAATA
>JAYVPD010000024.1:0-2727 GCA_043757515.1 Pseudobdellovibrionaceae bacterium | reverse complement strand
TTTTAGCGATCTAGCCATAATATCTCCTACTTACGCCTTTTCACGATTGAAAAATTAGTTCTCTTAGAGTTACGAGTCTTGTAACCCTTACAAGGCTGGCCCCAAGGAGTTACAGGATGATGACCCTTACCCACGCCTTCACCACCGCCCAATGGATGATCCACTGGATTCATGTGCATCCCGCGTACAGAAGGCCTAATACCTCTCCAACGAGTTCGACCGGCTTTACCCAGATTGATATTTTCGTTATCAGTATTTCCGACTTGCCCAATAGATGCTCGGCAAAGTGTTAAGACTTGCTTAACTTCGCCTGACGGCATTCTGACTTGGCAATATTTTTCGTCTTTAGCTACCAAAACCGCACTAGCACCAGCACCGCGGCAGGCTTGCCCGCCTTTTCCTGGACGCAATTCGATATTGTGAATTGTTGTCCCTACTGGGATATTTTTAAGCAACAAACAATTGCCCGGCTTGATATCGGCCTTTTCGCTTGAAGTAACCGTGTCACCCACACTTAGACCCAATGGAGCCAATATGTAGGCCTTAAGTCCGTCGACATAATGAATAAGCGCAATTCGGCTAGTTCTATAGGGATCGTATTCAATAGCTGCTACTTTTGCTTCAACGTCAAATTTACTTCGCTTAAAATCAACTATTCGATAAAGCTTTTTGCTACCGCCACCTTGGTGACGCATAGTAATGCGACCGTAGTTATTTCGGGCGCTGCTTCGTTTTAATTTCATCGTTAACGCTTTTTCTGGCTCAGTTTTAGTGATTTCAGAAAAATCGTAACCCGTCATTCCCCTTCGACCATCAGAAGTAGGATTAAATATTTTGATACCCATCTATACACCCTCAAACAATGGAATCTTAACGCCGCTATCTACTTTAACAAAAACTTTTTTGAAATAAGATGATTTAACCTTATTTGTTCTTTTGTTAGTCGCTTTCCGCGAAAAGATAGCTGTTCGGATTGCTTTTACTTTTATAGAAAATCTTTTTTCTAAAAATTCTTTAATCATAACCTTGTCATATTCAGCATTTGTTTTGAAAACGTATGTTGAATAGTCAGAATACTTTGCGCTCTTTTCAGTAATTAATGGAAATAGTTCTAAGTTTTTCATTATTGCTTCTCCATAGATAGGGCCTTACTAAGATCTTCAAAAGAAGCTTTAGAAATTATCAAAGCGTCGTATTTCAAAAGATCAAATACGTTAACAGCACCAGTTGGTAAAAATTTATAATTTCTTAGGTTTTTTGAAGCCTGATTCAACTTGTCATTTCCATTAACATCAGTTAAAACTGCTTTCTTAAATCCAAACCCAGCCAACTGCTTGCTTAGCTTATTTGTTTTACCATCAGACGATAATGAATCGACTAATTTCACTTTGTTGTTCTTGATCATGTAGTTCAAAACCATTTTCAAAGCTGTTTTTTTCATTTTTTTAGGCATTACATAAGAGTAATCTCGAGGCTGAGGTCCGAATGTAGTTCCGCCTCCAGGCATCAACGGAGACCGAGTCGATCCCTGGCGAGCATTACCAGTACCTTTTTGCTTGAAAGGCTTTTTACCACCGCCGCTGACAAAACCCTTTGTTTTAGTCATCGCTGTGCCCTGGCGCTTTCCAGCCAATTGCCACCGAACAACAGCATGAATTAGGTTTTCACTGAATTCTTCTGTCAAGATCGCAGCAGAAACCTCAACGGATCCTACTTTTTTATTATCTAGGGTAGTTACTTCTAAAGTACTCATAAATTACACCTTAACTAACTTAACCAGAGTGTTTCTTGCACCGGGAACAGCTCCACGGATAAGAACAACATTTTCCTCTAAGTTAACGTCTACTATTTTTAAATTTTTAACAGTGATATTTTCATCGCCCCAGTGACCTGGAAACTTTTTACCTGGCATAACTCGCCCAGGCCATGTTCTGTTACCGCTTGATCCAGGCTGTCTGTGGAACTTAGAACCGTGAGTCGCTGGACCACCGGCAAATTTCCATCGCTTAACAGAACCTACGAAACCATGGCCTTTAGATTTAGCTGTCACTTTAACAACATCACCCTTAACCAGGGAGTCCAAAGCCAACTGGTCGCCCAATTTAACTTCGCCTACACTATCAACGCGAATCTCACGAACGAACTTAAAAGAAGTCTCTTGGCCCATTTTCTTAAAATGACCCATATCAGGCTTAGTTGAGTTTTTTGGCTTTCGCGGTTCACATGCAACCTGCAATGCTTGATACCCATCATTGTCTACGGTTTTTACCTGAGACACATACCAAGGAGCAAATCTAAGGATCGTTACAGGAATTGCCACTCCGGATTCATCAAATACCGTGGACATTCCTTCTTTGAATGCATAAATCGAGTTTAGTTTTATATTTGTATCAGAAGACATTGTTCACACCTTACTTGGCAGATAGTTTAATTTCTACGTCTACACCCGCAGACAGATCCAATTTCATCAATTGATCTATTGTTTGCTGAGTGGGCTCCAAAATATCTAACATTCGCTTGTGAGTTCTAATTTCAAACTGCTCACGAGATTTTTTATCAACGTGGGGAGACCGAAGAACTGTATAGCGGTTAATACGAGTTGGCAGAGGAATAGGTCCAGCGACTTTAGCGCCAGTTCTTCTAGCTGTATCAACTATTTCTTTTGTAGATTGATCAAGCAACTTATGATCAAAGGCTTTTAACCTAATTCTGATTTTTTGACTGTTC
>JAYVPD010000023.1:0-10101 GCA_043757515.1 Pseudobdellovibrionaceae bacterium | reverse complement strand
AAAGCCGATTCAAAGTTTTCTCCGTCTCTCAATTTTACAAATGGCATTAAAATCACCGTCCTCTCAAATGCTCTAAAATATTCAATAAATACAAACTTTACGGTCTAACAAAAGCGGATTCTTTTAGCAAACATTTTGGATTTGCACTCAAATAATGCACAATGGCAAAGGGGCTTTTTGACACTCAACCTATTAGCTTGGACCCTACAGGTCGGTAGCAATGAACTGGAGGGAATTGGATGACAAAACAAAGCCATAACTACTGGATGGCTCTAGCATTGAAAGAAGCTCAAAAAGCTCAAGAGAAAGGCGAAGTTCCTGTGGGCGCCGTCATTGTTAAGAATGGCTCCATTGTTAGCAAAGGGTTCAATCTTAGGGAGTCCAAAAATAATCCGATTCTGCATGCCGAGCTTGTCGCCATTCAAAAAGCTTCTAAAAAGTTAAAGTCATGGCGCCTGGTTGATTGTGATCTATATATTACGCTGGAACCCTGCTTGATGTGCGCCGGCGCAATTATCCAGTCCCGCGTTAGACATGTTTACATTGGAACCGAGGACCCCAAGGCCGGCGCATGCTGCAGTTTATATCAGGTTTTTAATGATCCTCGCTTCAACCATCAACCGAAATGGGAAATCGGTCTTCTCAAAGAACAAAGCTCAGAATTGTTAAAATCGTTTTTTAAAGAATTGCGAAAGAGAAAACTAAAAACGCGATCCTAAAATCGCGTTTCCTATTCGTATTGGAAAATCAAAATGCAATGAAACGACTAACTTTCCTGAACATCAAGTCTATAGCCAAGACTTGGAACCGCGGAAATTTTTCCCTTAAACGATTCAATTTTTCTTTTAAGGTAGTTAATCTGACTGTCTACATTTCTAGAGGTGACTTCGGTATCACCCCAAATCTCTTCTAAAAACTTTTCTCGTGAGACCAAATTATTTTTAGCCCCAACAAGCAATTTCAAAATATCAAATTGCTTTGGAGTTAACTGGACTTCATTTCCATCCAAATAAACACGTCGAGATAATAAATTCATTTTTAAATTGGAAGCTGCCAATTCACTAACAGCTTCATTTTCACGATCCACTAGCCGTTTGATTCTTAAAAGAAGTTCTTTTACATGAAAGGGCTTTGAAACAAAATCATCCGCCCCCATTTCAAACGCACGAATCTTCTCATCAATATTTGCTGCACCTGAAACAAAAATTACTGGAACATATTTAATATCTTCTTTGGCTCGTATTTGCGCACACACATCCACACCCAACAGACCCGGCATTTTATAATCAAGAATCACTAAATTAGGTTTAAACTTTTCAATGAGCTCAAATGTCTTGGTACTTTCTTGAGTAGCCATACACTCATAATTATCTTCTAATATCTCGCTGAGAAGCGCACAGCTTTCTTCGTAATCATCTACTATCAGCACTTTTTTCTTTGAAATCATTGATTTACCTGCGTTTCCTATGCGTTTACTATCAAAAGCTGTCTTTTTACAAGAAATAAATTTACCTTATACTACCCTAAAATCCCTTAAACTTAATAGATTTTTGCGTCAAAATTTTTTTAACTAGCTCCAGCTTGTCCCCCTGAATTTCAATTACCGCCTGGTCAGAGGTAAAACGATGGGTGCCACCAGTGGCGCATCTGGCTTTGATTTCCCGGCATAGCTCCTTCAAATAAGTCTCATTTCTAGGTAGTTTATCCAGAATAGTGACTATTTTTCCGCCTCGGCCATTTTTTTCAAGCCTAAGAACCACGGTGAATTGAGCCGGATCGACTCTTTGCTGCTTCAAACACTTACACTCTGTTAAGTTTCTTTTACATTCCGGACAATTCACTTTGTCTTTAGGATCCGTAGAAAAAACAGTTCGGGTGTTGGACATAGCTCAAAAGTTTAATCTAACCTCTAAGTTCAGGCAATCGAGTATTTTTTGATTTACTACTAATTAGACCAAAGCGACTAAATACATTTTGAAATGCAATTTTTTGTTCACATTTCTGGGCCGGTATATACCTGGTTTATAACTGAAATCACAAAACATGGGAATTGCCCGACCAGCTTCCACTAGGCCACTTTATAATGGAAAAGTGCTTTTCTGAGCAGGCCCTTTATAAATCCAAAAAATAGTGCAAAAGAATGACAAAACATACAGTAAAGACACTAACCAAAGCGAGTGCTTCTCGTCTAAAACTGGACTGGATACTAGGACTAACACTACTGACACCCACGCAAGGAAAAGTTTAGTGCAAATCTGCGCTGGTGTCGCGATACCCATAAATTTTGCCAGTTCAAGTATTGAGGAATTCGCAGTTTTGCTAGCTTCATTTTTAAATGTTTTATAAATAAAATTCAAAATAATCGGTATAAAGATTAAAGAGATAAGCGCATTTAAAAGCAAAAAGGATTCAATATCATTAAATACAAAATCAGGGCCAGTCCTAAGACCTTTTTCGGAATCTAGAAAATTTAAACTCTCGTTTAAACCAGCGAAATAATCATGTTTCTGAAATGCTGGAATCAGATAACTTTTAAGAACGACATCTTTAACTTCACTAGGAAGTCTTTTACGCATCGAGGGACCAACTTCCAAATGAATTTGATGGTCCGCAATCGACGCAACAATTAAAACTCCATGATTGTTTTTTAGTGAGGCTAATTGCCAATCTTTGAAGATTTTTTTTGCTTTCTCTTCAGTATTAAAGCCGTTTGTTTCAAGATCTAAAACTACTTTTATTAATGTGTTTTTATCCTTGTTTATATTTTGAATCTTTGTTTCTAAAATTTCAATTTCTTTTGCAGTCAAAATTTGTCCGTCATCCTCAATCAATCGACTATTTATTTTTTCGACTGAGATTTTACTTTCTGAATAAGCAAAAGAACCCAATAAAAAACTAATACCAAATAAAATAAAATTAATATTTCTAATCAACATCAGTTCGCTCCCTTGTGATTTTCTCGCGAATTGCCATTCGTTCCTGGGCCCGCTTTCTAGCTGCAATTCGATTTTCTTTAGTATTTGAAATAACAGCTTCAACGCCTTCATAGCCAGCTTTGGCCATATACGCGCCCATTCCAAAGTTCGCTTTATCAACCATCGCTAAAAGTCGACCTGTCTTTAAAAGAAATGTAGGGCCGATCAAAGCAAAGTTAATTGCTGCCATGGGGATGGAAGCAGTATAATCGTTGTGCGCATAGGCAACTTCTGAATCTTTCGCTTCACGAATGGCAAATAGATCTTTTTTAATCAAAAATGAACTGTAAAGATCAAATACTTCAAAGCCGCCTGCCGCAAGTATTAATGTTCCCGCCGCCTGCCCTAGATACCGTGCGACAACCATCGAGCCAACTTCAAAAAATCCCATTGCCATGCCACCAGCACCAGACAGAATGGCAGCCACTGTAAGGACCTCACCGCCAACTTTTTTAACTTTTTCTACTTTTTTTACATGAAATATATTGGCGCACATTTGAGTTTGAATTTTTGAAGCTTGAACTGATAACTTTTCAGAATGCCTAAGTTTGTTTTGCTTAAGGACGTCTTCCTTTAAGGCCTCAAGCAAATACTGTTGTTCCATTAGCCAACCCTTGTCGATTTTTCCCAATCGAATATGATTGCCCATGGACCGAATAATCAATTGATGACCAAATTGAAAGCTCCTTTCAACCTGGGCAATGAACTCGGCACGAACCATTTTTTCACCTTGAAACTCGCTTTTCATTATATTGTCGACTAATAGATCGCGCTCTGAGTGGGTTGCAGGAGCACCGTTAGTATCTGTGCCCTTTGGCTTTTCGATTTCAGCAGTTGCCGCAATTACCTTTTTAGTTAGCCCTCGCTGCTCAATCAAGAATCTTAAGTTTCCGCGAAGGTCAGTATTGGCCCTCAATTCTGGCCAATTTCCCATAATCGTGTCTTTACTTATTCGACGTTCTAAATCTATCTCGCGTTCCTGAATTTCTAATTTATCCTCGTTTGCACCATGAATTATAAGATTTTCAATTGGAGAATGATACGTTCGTGTCATCAATTCAGACTTTATAAGGTCATAGGTTAAGCCAGTCGGAATTATTCTACCAACTGACTTATTCTCCTGACCTTTAACTGATTTGTTTTTATAGAATGTAAAAACATCCTCTGCTTGAATGCGTCCACACTCTATACCTAATAATGCAGACATCTTGCAAGGAGTCGCAACTCGTTTGGGATCAGAATCAATCCTATTCAATAGGTCGGCTTCTTGTTCCGCTAGCTTCGACCAGCGATCTTTAAAGCCCTTCCAAGTTGAATCAAAATATTTCAGGTCTGGAGTCACTCGGCTCGTTGCCAACAAATCTTCAGTAAATACCAATTTTAGTTGCTCCAATCTTAATCGAGCAATGAAATCGGGATTTTGTTCAAGTGCATTTGCGCCAGTTAAACATTTATCTATCATTGATTCAAATTTCATTTCATTTTTGTAACAAAACTCATCTTCACTGCTAAAAGCTGCAATTTTCGGTTCGTCTCCGGATTCCACAGGAACTGTTTTCCAATCGCACACAACCGGAGGCAATGACCTCATACCATTTCCAAACACAACAGATTGGGAACCAACACATATTAAAAAAGATAGACAAATCATTCTCATAATTAAACCTCTACAAGAATCTACAAAAGCAACCTATAGGCCATAAATTATTTGATCACGACGATTTAAATTCATTTGCACACCCGTATTGTCTCTATTTTCAAATTTTCTAGTAACAAAATTTTGGAGTAACAAAATTTGTCAGTCACTTCTGGAATTTTTTGACAAATTTACGTGGTAAGGACCGAAATAAAATCATTAGTTTTGGAAATAATCTCAAAAAAGGTCGCGAAACCGATTTAATTGGGTAACCAGTAATTGGCCATGGTTTTGCTGTTTACATTTCTGTCATTGATTTAAACATATAGAAAGGATTTAAAAAATGAATAAATGGATATCAAAATCACTCGTAACACTCATGGTATTTAATACTGTGGGCATAACTAGCGCTCACGCACATGGTGACATTCAAAATGCGCACTCGTGCAAAATTACTAAAAAATCTACTCGCGAAGTAATTCAAGGTATTTGTGGACAAAAAGCACAACCTGATGATGCAGACAATGTTCCTGTAGATTATCGGACCTTTACTGACCCGCAGACGAATCAAATTGTTGAACAGTATCATCTTTCAAACGGGCAAACTCGAACTATAAAGATGGCGGTAAAGCCAGATCTAAAGGAAGCGTCGCGAGTTCAAGTATCTGCGAATGAGCGGGTTTTTGCAGAACAAATTCGACAACAAGAACAATCTAAAGAGGTTGTAGCTACCGACAACACTGCCTATTACATTTCAATTGGAGCAGCAATCGTTGCGGTCATTGGAGCTGGGATGGGAATCCACGCTTTAACTAAATCAAAAGCTTCTGGAGCAAGAGACTTGGAAGCAGGCGCAAACGAAACAAAAGAAGCTCGAGTTAAAAAATTGGCTCCAGCAGTTCGCGCACAATTAGCTAAGAGTCCAATTTTAGAAAAATTGCCCGCACGTATTAAGCTAGGAAAGGACGTTCCTGGTGGAAAAGCCGGTGCTCGAGTTAAAGTTGCAGGGGCTGTTGATTCAGCTTCAGTAAATGCGCGCGTACCAAGATTTCGCACTAGTTCTGGTGATACTTACATTATCCAGCAAAATCCTCGATCTGGATACTGCGAAGTCGTATTCTTATACCCCGGACTACCTTACCCATATTGGATCCCAGGGACTCACGTTTACACTGTATTTGAGCCAGGGCCTTTCATGTACAATAGCAGCAATACTATAGTAATTCATGATTCTTATGCTTCCAATTCAGCCATCACTTTTGATTCTAGATCTGCTGAAGATTATGTTGGAAACGCGGATGTTCGAGAAGCTAATACATATGTTGGCTCTTCTAGCCACCAAGCTGAATATGTAAAAATGGCTGATACTGTTTCAAGTGCTGGGGCTTCAGAATATACTACTACTGAAACAACAGCTGCTTGGACTGCGACAGCTGCTGAAACACGAACCTCTACTTATGAACCAAGTGCGCCTTCTCGAAGCGAGTCTACTACATCTTCAACGTCTGACTGGGCAAGTGCTGGTGGCGGCGGTGGAGGTAGTGACTACGGTGGTGGTGGTGGTGGCGGGGGCGGCGGCGGAAGTGACTACGGCGGTGGCGGCGGCGGCGGAGACTGGTAAGCCGAACTATCGAAATTAGTTATTAAATAGTAATAGTAAAAACTCGCTGGAAACGGCGAGTTTTTTTTGGCGCTAAGCTTGCATTTCTAATTTGTAACTACGGAGGTAGGCATGTCATTACGAAACACTAATACGTTACCGAATCAATCTGAGACAAAATCTAACAGCGAGCTATCGCTTGTAAAAGCTAGATTGAGTAAAATTCGGTTTTTAAAATCTCGTGACGAGTGGTTTGTTTTGGCAGTTCCCTGGCTCGGCATTATTTTGTCTTTGGGCTTTTGGTTGCTTAATGATTTTGGTCTCAATTTAAAAATAGAAGCCTCGACTGTGCTACTAACTACACTTATTTTTGCCGACAGTTTTCACGTTGTATTTACATTTGTACTTTTAGCCACCGTTCCCGAATTGAAACAATGGGCCCAAAAGTCGGAATCCAAAGCCAAAACAGGTTGGTTAAAAGGCCTTGGGCCGTGGGGCCAGGCTCTATTAATAGGGCTAGTATTGGCTGGCTTATTACTGATCATGAAAGGACTTCCCATTTCTGCTTCTTTAAAGGGAATGGCAACAATTTGGCTGTTTTTTGAGCTATTTGGCCCTGCACAACATACGGTTGCACAAATGCGCGGAATTTCATTGTGTTACAATTCATCACTTAGACGAAAAATTAAATTTACTGACGATGACAATATTGTCGCAAGGCAAGTAGAGCGCATCGAGCGATTTCTATTTAACTTTCTATTTGCCGGAGAAGTTTTATTTTGGATTCCAAAGATTTTTCTAAAAGACAATTTCGAAATCCCAGGTATTGATTCAATTCAAAATTTGGGAGCACTTTTTATAGTTTGCTCATCCCTTGGAATACTTTGGAATGGCAGACGATACCCACATCAGGACAAGTCTAATAAATTTTCTTTTTTAGTCAGGGTTCTGTTGTTTCCATTAAAAATGGTAAACATGGTCGGTAGCCTCTTTATCCGCGCAGCTCACGGGACCGAATATTTAGCAATCTATCGCCGAATGGTAAACGGTTCAAAAATGGAAGTGGCAAAGAAAAAGAAAATCTTTCTAATTTCGATATTTGTAAGCCTTTGTTATTTAGTACCCTACCTAACTGGATGGGTTATTCAGATACCAGAGACTATGAGTTGGACAATCTCAGATAGATTAATGGTCACCGCCCTATTAGGTACATTTGTGATTCGTTTTACCCACTATTACTTAGATTCAGTGATGTTTAAAATGAGCGATCCCAATACACGATTTACTATGGCACCACTCTTATTGGAAGATCCCAATTAATTCACACTTTCTGCTGAGGCAGTGGCGAAATTTTATGGGATTGCAATTCCTTACCGTCGAATCGGTAGAGAAAGCCTTCGCCTTCCATTGCCGTGACTAAGTTTACAGGACGGCTCCAGACCTTCTGAACGTTTTTAAGCGTTTCATTCATAAAGTCAGGCTGCAGGTCGATGCCCTCATGAAGATGAGTCAGCAATAGTTCGCCACGGTTTTCAAAATTAGCGTCTTCGATACGTATAATTGGTTGTCCAAAGTTGGTCATGTGGAACAACAGCTTGGCTTTGATAGCCTTAAAGTCACGAGTGTCGACTTCAAATTTATTTGTTCTTTTATTAAATTTATAAACAAAAAGTCGATTACGAATGCAAAAATCTTCAGTTAAAAATTCATCAATAAAAGTGACATCGTTATAGAATTTCCTAACTTCAAATATTTTCTGGCGCCCCAATCCTAATTTTTTGTCCCAGTTTTTTCTTTCTTTAACATCGTCACATTGATCCCATTCGCGTCCGAATTGACCTTTGTTCCAGCGATCTTCAATATCGCGAAACAATTCAATCCCGACTTTGTAAGGATTGTATCCATTGGGCGCCATGGCCATCGTTCCAGAATGATGATCAGCAAAATCAATAATCTCTGAATCCTGCAATATTTTTTCTGTCATTAATCGCGAGTGCCAATAAGACGCCCAACCTTCGTTCATAGTTTTCGTCATGCCCTGCGGTGAAAAATAGTAAGCCTCATCGCGAATAATACTTAAAATATCCTGCTGCCAGTCTGTTAACGGGGCATAGTGAATTAGAAAATTTAGAATGTCTTTTTCTGGCTCTGGCGGAAACTTGGAGGCTTTCATCCGTTCCATTTCTTCGCGCTTTTCTTTTTGCTCTTTTATAAAAGCCGGAGGGTTAATATAGTCTCGCATGTAAGGTCGATTCACTCGCAACATTCCGGGCTCTGTATTTCTTCCGGCGTCGACCGCTGTATTATCGCGAGGCCCAGTTTTTTCCTGATAAGGACTATAGCGATCAATCAAATTTTCCATGCTTAAACAAATATCAATAAACTCTTCTACAGCTTCATAGCCATGGCGATCTACATAGCGACGAATCCGAGTCGCATGATTAGCCATTTGATCCATCATTTTTCGATTTGTCTTCCCAAACCAAACGTTGTTTTTAAAGAAATCGCAGTGACCATAAACATGGGCCATAACCAATTTTTGATCCATTAGCATATTGCCTTCCATTAGGTAGGCGTAACAAGGATCTGTGTTGATAACCATTTCGTAAATTTTAGAAAGTCCGTATTCATAGCTTTTGGATAAATGTTCGTATTCCATTCCAAATTTCCAATGTGGATAACGCACTGGAAAACCCCCAAAGGCCGCAAATTGATTAATCTGATCATAGGTGATCAATTCAAAAATTGTTTCAAAGCAATCTAGTCCGGCCTCTTTAGCTATTTTGCAAATCTTTGTTCGCTCTGCTTCCAATTCTGGAGTTAGATTCGCCATTTATTTTCCTTTTCCCAAAAAGTCTTTGATTGAATCCAATATTTTATCTCGATTTTCAATCTGACTCAAAAGTACATGTTCGCTATCAGGAAATTCTTTTTGCAAATCCTTTAAAAACTGACCCGAGCCGTATTTACTTTCTACCTGCCCATAACAAAATGCATTTGTGCAGGGGATAAAAAATTCTTTAATTAATTTAATGCACAATCGGGTGTCTTCGCCGCTCCAATTATCACCGTCACTAAAATGAAAAGGATAAATGTTCCATTCATTCACTGGATAATCTGTTTCAATAATTTGCTGGCACAATTTATAGGCTGAACTAATTAACGTACCGCCAGATTCACTTGTCCGGAAAAAGGTGTTTTCGTCGACTTCTTTGGCCGCAGCATCATGGATAATAAATCGAGTTTCTAAGCCTTTGTAATGTTTTTTAAGCCAAGTATTTATCCAAAAGCTTTCTAGCCGCACGATTTCTTTTTGTTCATCACCCATCGAACCAGAAACGTCCATCATATAGATAACAACCGCTTTAGTTTGAGGTTGAATTATTTTTTTGAAAGTCTTGTAGCGAAAGTCTCTGCGGATTGGGATAATTTTAGGATCAACGGGATCATAGAATCCACTGGAAATCATTCGCTTTAAAGCTTGTTTATAGGTGCTTTTAAATTGGCGCAAACCTTCGGGTCCCACAGGCGCCAGTCCTGAATACTTAGTTTTAACAGTGTCTATATTCTTGTTACCTTTGGGTTCAATTCGCGGAAGCTGTAATTTTTCACCAAGAATTTCTGCTAATTCATCTAGTGAAAGTTCCACTTCGACTAAATGTTCACCGGGATTATTGCCAGCGGCCCCTTGGCCATCGCCTGGTTCTCCAACATCTTCGCCTTGTTGGCCGTTACCTTGCCCAACGCCGCCCTGCTGTTTGGCTCCATAGCGAAAATTGGGAATATCAATAGACGGAAGTGGGATTTTGACGAATTCGTCTTCACGCTTACCTATCATTTCACCTTGCGAGACATACTTTTTAAAGTTCTCTTTAACTTTACCTTTTACT
>JAYVPD010000022.1:0-35348 GCA_043757515.1 Pseudobdellovibrionaceae bacterium | reverse complement strand
ACAAAGCGATACTTCACATCGCCAGCTATAGTTCTAGTATAGGCTTCGTTGATTTTGTCAGTTCCAATAAGTTCGATGTCAGAAAATACTTTTTTCTTCGCGCAGAAATCCAACATCTCTTGAGTTTCTTTGATGCCGCCTATCAACGAACCCGTAAGCTTTTTACGACCACCAATTAACCCAAAAGCACCGACTTGGTTTGGCTCTGGAGCCGCTCCAACTAGGACCATAGTCGCGTCGTTTTTTAAAGTCGAAAGGTAGACAGTCAGATCATGGTGAGCTGATACTGTGTTGATAATTAAATCTAAAGTCCCCTGCATTGAAGCAAAAACTTTAGGGTCCTTTGTAACTTTAAAATGCTTAGCCCCAAGTCGTTTTGCGTCAGATTCTTTAGCAGGCGAGGTGCTAAACACAGTGACTTCAGCGCCCATCGCTTTGGCAATTTTTACGGCCATATGACCTAGTCCGCCCAAACCAACGACGCCCACTTTTTTTCCTTTTCCTGTTTTATATCGTTTCAAAGGAGAATAGGTCGTAATCCCAGCGCATAATAAGGGTGCCACTTTATCAAGCGGTAAACCTTTTTTGACTTTCAAAATGTATTTGTCTTTTACGGTGATATGCGAAGCATAGCCGCCATAAGTTTTAGTTTTTCCGTCTAGCTCTGTGCTGTTATAAGTAAAGACAGTTTTAACTTCACAAAATTGTTCTTCATTTTTTTTACACGAAGCACACTTGCCGCACGAATCGACAAAGCAGCCGACTCCGACGGATTCGCCTACTTTAAAGCGTTTTACTTTTTTTCCGATTTGAACCACGTGTCCAACAATTTCATGACCAGGAACACACGGGTAGGCAGCTGGTCCCCATTCAGACTTGGCGGTGTGTATATCAGAATGGCAAATTCCACAAAATTCAATTTTTACAACAACATCATTTGGTCCAGGTTCACGTCTCTCTATCGTGTGAGGTTTAACAATTCCATCGCTTGCAAACGCAGCCATACATTTTGAATGCATAATAGTATCTCCTATCGATTTTGATTTGGAACGATTGTAGACATTTTCGATGGCAGATAACAATAGGAAAATAGCAGCCATGTTGCGGTACAGACTATTGGACCAGTGTCGCGTCTTGTTTGACGTTGATACCCTAAGTAGAAAAAGTGTTGGCCTTGAGGCGATCCTTCACTAAGCTAACGAAATGAATAGCGACTCTTGGAATCCAAAACAATATGAAAAATTTAAAGATGAACGATCACAGCCATTTTTTGATCTGCTGTCGCTGATTCATCCGTGCGAACAGAGCACAATTATCGATTTGGGCTGCGGAACCGCCGAACTCACCGCTCAACTGCAACAAAAAATGAATGCTAAAAAAACTATCGGAATTGATACATCTGATGAAATGTTAGCCAAAGCCGAGCAATTTAAAAACGACAAACTTTTTTTTAGAAAAGACAGCATCGAAGCTTTTAAAGAAGAAAAAGCGTTTGATGTTGTTTTTTCAAACGCCGCCGTTCAATGGTGCACAAATCACCCACTATTACTAAAACGTTTCACAGCAGCCTTGCGTCCCGGCGGACAGTTAGCGATTCAGATGCCAATGAATCATGATTATCCCACCCATGTACTAGCTATGAAAATGAGCAGCGAAGCTCCTTGGAACGCGCTATTAAAAAACGAAAAATACGATGTAAAACAAGCCATGTTGACTCCGGAAGAATACGCAACCATTCTTTTTCGACTGGGCTATATAGAGCAAAAAGTAATAGTGCGCGTTTACGGGCATAAACTTGAAAATCGCGACGCCGTTATTGAATGGGTCAGTGGAACGTTGCTAACCTATTTCAAAAGTAGATTTTCACCAGACGATTACAAAAAATTCGTGACTCAATACCGCGAACGCCTTTTTGAAATGCTTCCAGATGAAACTCCATTTTTTTACCCCTTCAAACGAATCTTTATTTGGGGAAAAATAAGTTAGCTTTTCAAAACCTTACCGCGCGACATTCCACCAAACATCTTCATCTTGTCCAAATCGTTCTAAAAATTGCCAAATTTTAGCATCATAGTGGATATTCGAAGGAATGGAAGGCGTACAAGCCGCTTTTTGCTGAAAGGATTCTGGCGTTGTGTACATTCGTACTCGCTGGTTTTGGTGCAGTAATTGAATGCGGTCATCACTCGCGGGCAATACCCGAACATTGACACACTGGAGCTGCGTTTCAGAATCCAAAACGCGATTAAAAACAGAGGCAAGCGTGCCGCTGCCTACGGGCAACCACAGGCGTTTCGGAGTTTTGCCTAGAAATCTTTTTATACGAGCCCATTCGATTCTTATTTCTCGCTCAAAAGCAGTTCTAAAAGCTAAGCAATTGAACCCTAACGGAATTTTAATTGATCGTGCAGTTTCTTTGGCTGCTTTGGCCGCTAGAATGTCCGCCTCTGCCAGTGTTTTTATCATGGTAATTTCAGCTCCAAACGATCTGGCAAGCAAAGTAAACTCATGCATGGCGCCCGAAAATTTTTGAGTCGGATCCATTTCGCAAAAAAGATGACAGGACAAATTCATTTGCTGGCAAGTGTAGGCCAAAGCTACCTGTGCAAACCCGGCAAAGGGGCTGGCGTAACAAAAGTGGTCAGTCCCCTGGGTAATATAGTCCTCAAGCAGTGCAGAGCAGGCTCGCTGCTTGCTGCCGCCTGGAAGTAAATCATCGCGAATCACTAGAAATCGGCGATCTTTATTTCTAATTTCATCGATTACCACAGGGGGCGACATTTCGTTTGTTTCTGATTGACCAGGCCGGTCTATGGCGTGGTTTTCAAGTTCTCTATCGACCTCTGCATTCTGAACTAAATCCATCGCTATCCCCTTGGTTATCTGACCTAGCGGGAGCTTAGGGCATTTTTCGGGCTTTCGTAAGGCGGTAAAAAGAGCGCCCCCTGTTTCCAAAATTGAAACACCATTTAAATGCAAAATAGATTTTTTATAGAAAAGACGCTATTTAATTTTGAGCTCATTAAAACCAGTGGCGGGGTCAAATTCCCTGGCAAACTGTATAGTTGGGAAACTAGCCAATACTAATTCAACAGTCGTAAATACAATATTCCCATCAGATAAATGACCGCCAAGAACCTGGCCCAAAGAATCCGCCACTGAAATGTGAATATGCACACCATCAGTAGAAACCAATCCTGATAGAGTTATAATTTCATGGGCGGAATCT
This sequence comes from Pseudobdellovibrionaceae bacterium, assembly GCA_043757515.1. GTDB lineage: Bacteria > Bdellovibrionota > Bdellovibrionia > Bdellovibrionales > Bdellovibrionaceae > UBA2316. The sequence goes on along the minus strand of JAYVPD010000022.1, from coordinate 32,119 downwards.
GAAACATAGAATGAATCCGAACTGGCTTTACGAATTTTTACGGTTTTTAAACTTCCCACACTGCTCAGAATGGAACCTGCCAGGATGGAGTTTTCTTTGCAAAATACAATCAAAGCCTGCCTAAGATCATCGCCAGGCAAAAGCCTTAAAAAATGAAAAGAGCAAGTTGAACTACTGGCAGAATTCATACTTGCTCCTATGGCTCATTTGTTTTCAGTTGCTAGCTTTTTGACTTTCGATTTCTTTACGAACTTCGATCATATCTAATTTTTTTACTTGAGTCGTGATGTCAGCCAAACCTTCTTCGGGCAACATTCCTGGTTCTAGAAAAACCAGGGTTTGCTCTCTGAAAATACCGACCGTTGGAATACTTTGAATACCAAACGATGCGGCAATTTCAGGTTCTTCATCTGTATTTAGTTTTGCGAAAATCACATCTTGGTTTTTTGCGGCAAAGTCTTCAAAAATGGGCGAGAACTGTTTGCACGGTCCACACCAAGGAGCCCAAAAATCAATCATTACAATCGTGTTGTTATTGATAGTCGTTTCAAAATTAGATTTATCTAATTTTAATATTGATGGTGATGTCATTTTCGCTCCTTAATTCAGCCTGGCCATTAGGTCAGAGATTTGCTTTGTAAATTTGCCTGGATCCGGCAATTCCGAACCTTCGTTTAACAAAGCCTGATTGTATAATATTTCTGACCAAGTCCGCTGTTCAGCTTCCGGCTTACCGACCATGGCATCGTACAATGGATGTTTCAAATTTAATTCCAAAATTCGTTTTGATTTTGGGGCCTGCATGTCGCCACCAATGCGATTCATCAAGCGTTCCATGTTAGCCGAGGGATCATTGGCCGAATTTACTAGGACGGCCGCTGACGTGCTTAGACGATCAGACACAACGACGTCCTTAATGTTTTCGCTTAAAGTGTTTTTCATAATATCGATTAAAGGCATAAAGCGCTCTTTTAGCGATTTGTTTTCTTCGTCTTTGATCTTTTTGTCTTCTTCAGAATCTAAATTTAAATCATCACGAGTAATGGATTGAACCTTTTTGTCTTTGTAAGTCGTAAGTGCGGACATGACCCATTCGTCAACAGGATCCACGCACAATAAAACTTCAAAACCTTTTTCATTTAGCTTTTCCATGTAAGGCGTATTTTTAACCTGAGACAAGCTTTCGCCAGTTATGAAAAATATTTCTTTTTGTTCTGGCTTCATGCGGGCAATGTATTCGTCCATTGTCGTCAAGGAATCCTGAGTTGAACTATGGAATAATAACATATCTTGAATTTTTTCTTTGGCAGTAGAATCCGTGGCGATGCCTTCTTTTAAAGTGGAACCAAATTCTTTCCAAAATCCTTCATAATCACTTCGCGACTGAGCCAAAAGATCTTTCAAAGTGGCATAGATTTTATTAACTACATTTTTCTTAATCATTTGAACTTGGCGATCCTGTTGCAAGATCTCGCGTGAAACGTTCAAAGATAAATCTGAACTGTCTACCAAGCCTTTTACAAATCGCAAATGAGTCGGGATTAAATCCTTACAATCACTCATGATGAAAACGCGTTTAACATACAAGCTTAGGCCATAATCTGTATCACGTGATTGAAAATTATATGGCTTTTTAGAAGGAACATAAAGCAAGCACGTAAATTCCATCGTGCCTTCTGCTTTGTAGTGAATCGTTTTAAGAGGATCTACCCAGTCATGCGAAAGGTGTTTATAAAATTCGTTGTATTCTTCAGGTTTAATATCATTGGCTGGGCGCAGCCAAAGTGCTTTCATTGAATTTAAAGTTTGGTCTTCTTCGGTGTCTTTGGTTTTTGTTTTCATCATGATTGGATGAGAAATAAAATCTGAATATTTTTTAACCAAAGATCGTAATGTCCAGTCGTCTGTAAAATCGCTTACATTGTCTTCTTCGGTAAATTCCTTAAGATGTAATGTGATTGTTGTTCCTGTGCCTTCTGGGCGCGGAACTTCGTCGATTGTGTATGTACCATCACCGTTTGATTCCCAAACGACTCCGATATTTTGACCTGCTTTTTGAGTATGCAAAGTCACACGGTCGGCAACCATAAATGATGAGTAAAAACCAACCCCGAATTGCCCGATCAATTCAGGTTTATCTTTTAAGTCTTGGGAAATTTTCTGATACGAATTCGTACCTGAACGCGCGATTGTGCCGATGTACTCAACGACTTCGTCTTTGGACATGCCTACGCCAGAGTCTTGTATTTTCAAAGTTTTAGCTTCTTTGTCGGGGATCAAGCGAATTTGAAACACGTGGTCCTTACCTACCAGTTCAGGTTTGGTGAGGGCTTCAAATCTCAATTTATCCAAAGCATCCGAAGCATTTGAAACAAGCTCTCTTAAAAAAATCTCTTTATGTGAATAAAGGGAATGGATCATCAAATCTAATAGTTTTTTGATTTCCGCATTGAAGGTTTGGGTTTGTTTCATAGGAAGCTCCTTAAAGGTGAAAAGACATTACACTTAATAAGAGGCGGGCGGTTGGATTGTCAACTTGGGAAGTTGCATTTTGGTTTGCAGAAAATAGTGCAAATTGCCTCTATTTTGAGATACCTCTAAATTCCTGTTTTTAGCCGTATCGTATTGGTTGCCAGGCAATATTTGCTAACTTATTGAATATTATTGTGAAATGTAAAGAAACTGGAGCCTTGGGGTTTTCTAATTGAGGCTTCTATTAGTTCTATTAGGAGGTTTTCGCAGAGCGAAGGTAAATTTGTGACAGGTCCCTTAGTTCACCTTAAACTGAGCCAACAGCACAACTGGGCAAAAGCCTGGAGAAATAGGGGACAGGATTGCTATTAGTGGGCTTCCAATTAAGATTAGCAGAAAGGATCTTAAAATGAAAATATCGATGTCTTTACTTGTCGTTTTCCTTACCCAGTTTTCAGACCTGTCAGCTCTTGCAGAGAATGCAGTTAAACCAGCAGATTTGTTAAAATCGTCAGACCGCGGGCGCGGGGGATTATTGGCTGGAGTCAAATGGGATGCGAAAGTTACAAGCGTTGAAGGCGACCAGAAATCGTCACGTGAATTTGTTGTAAGTGCGCTTGGTGACGATGCCTATGTGGAAGCCGTAAATCCGCCTAGAAATAAAGGCGAGGTTTACATTTTCAACAATCGCGAGATGTGGTTTTTTCGGCCGTCACTTAAAAAACCGATTTCGATTTCGCCTCGTCAAAAACTAATGGGCCAAGCTTCAAACGGTGATATCGCCTCGACCCAATATTTCAGGGACTATACGCCCGAAATTGAAACCACCAAAGAAGTCGAAGGAAAAAAATATCATGTCCTATTGCTGACCGCAAAATCTAAAAACGTGACCTACGACAAAATCCGCTATTGGATAGAAGTAAAATCTCAACTAGCCCTGAAAGCCGAGTTTCTAACTTCGCAGGGTAAAGCATTTAAATACGCAACCCTAGAATATGCGAACAACTTAGTTATTAAAGGGGTCAAAACTCCTTTTATAAGCAAACTTACTATTGTGGATGCTAAATATACAGATCACAAAAGTGTAATTGAATATATAAAACCCGAGTCAAAAAAACTAAGCGATTCTTTATTCGACGTGAGCAACTTGACCCGTTAGTTTAAAAAGTCATTTTAAATCCGCCCAGAATTCTCCATTGATCAAAAAGTCTTAGCTCGGACCCGTCCGGCCCTGTGAAGTTAGCATAGGAGAAAAACGCGGTAGCTCGGTCTGAAACAGATTTATCCAATTCAAACTGACTCATTGCTGACTGATCAAACTGAGACATAAACCTTCGCATGTAGACATTAAAGTTCTTAATGCCAAATGGGTCTGGATACCTCAGGCTAGCGTAAAAATAGTTTTTCGAAATAAAATTGAGACCCGAATGAAAGAATTTTTGGGTGTTTGAAATAAAATTTGGTGAAGTTAAAAATGAAATACTAGAAATGGCATTTTTATAATTCGCCGTATCTAATCCCGCACTATTATTCACATATTCAATTCTAAAATCAATATCACCTTCATATCGAAATCCGGCCAAAGAGAGATGAGTCCATATTTTAGGCTCTGTGTCGGTTATAGTCATATCATAGCTGGTCCCAGCCAATTCAGGCTTGTAATACTTTAAACCAAGGCTGCTTTTGGAGTCGAAATATACAGAGATTCCGTTACTGAATCCATAACCGCCGTATTCACCAATAAAGCTATTTCCTTGTCCCTCAATTCCTGTAAGAAAGCCAAGCGAGTTTCTCGTGCCTCTCTTTTTGAATTCTAAATTCAACATTCCTTGCGGTTTAAAAGCATAGTCATTTAGCCAGAATTCTTCATGGTTTGAAATAGGCTGAACCATCACAATTAAATTTAAATCTTTTGAAAAAGACCGATTGAAACGTATCAATGCCTGGCCCTTTTCCACGTAGGTATAAGATTGCTGTTGAGGATTGAATCTAAAAAAGCAGTTTGACGGATTGAATAGCTCTCCGGGACCCCATTGGTAGACATCCAATCCAAACGTGGAAGTTAAATTTCGATTCCATTTTTGCTCCCAAAAAAGATTTGTTAGATCTAATTTTCCCATGGTATTTGAGTTTTGATTTTCAAAATCATTTTTTACAACTGTCCATTCAGGACGAATAATAATTTTTGCATCTTTGATAGTCCACTTTGCCTCAACACGATTATCCAAGGTTATATTTCGTGTAGGCAAAGTGGATGCAAAGCTGTTGGGATTGACCGATGGATCAAATTTCTTCTGAAACTGAGACAAGAAAAATTCATATCGAAACTGCCAGGAATTTGAGCTTTTTCCAGAAGCACTCATTGAAATGAGAAGAAAAAGGAAGGTTACCGATTTAAGCACTAAATTAATATGCCTTTTGTCGACTGAACCAATTTGCTAGTAAGCTTGCTGAAAAAAGCATAAAAATTGAATAGATAATCGCCGGAAGCGCAATTCTAAGATCATTTAGCAAATTAGGATTCGCCGCAATCGCCATCGCGAGAATACAATTGTGAACGCTAACTTCAAAAGCGATAGCAATAGCTTGGCGTTTTTCCAATTTTAGAACTCTTGCAGTAAAAAACGAAATTAATATATTTCCAAAGTTGAAAAGTACAACAACCGCAAGAATTTCCAGGCCAGAAGACAAAATGGTTTGATATTCATTTTTTATACCTAAAATGGCTAATATTCCAATAAATACTGACGAGATTTTTTTAACAATGTTTTCAGATCGAATAGCAATAGCAGGGAATTTGTCTTTTATATTCACACCAATTATCATTGGTACTAAAACAATAAAAACGGTCTGAATTAACTTTGAAAGTGGCGGGGCGACGGTGACTGCGGACTTTTCAAAATAGGAAAAAGAAAAATAGATCCACATCGGAATAGTGCCGATACTAATAATTGAGTTGATTCCCGCAAGTGTAATTGTCAAGGCCACGTCTCCTTTGGCCAAGTGGCTAAACAAATTTGATGTGGGTCCTCCGGGTGTTGCAGCCAATAACATAAAACCAACACAAATATAGCTAGGAAAATTGAAAATTGAAAGTAAGGTAAAAATAAATAATGGACAAACTAAATTTTGAATCGCCAGCGCTATCAAAACCACCCTTGGCGATTTTTTGACTAGGGCAAACTCTTTCCAAGAAAGCGATAACCCAATACCAAACATTAAAAGACCCAAAACAATAGGCAAAGCAATGGTTGCTAACGTATTTGATTCCAAAGGATCCCCCCCCTTTTTGCTAGTATCATTATGGGATCTCCAATCAAATTTTTGAAGCGTTATATTCGGTGATGTTAAATGGACTAGGCAAAGTTCAACCCGACTTAGGTATAGGCACTTGAAAAATCCCAAATATATTCCGATCAGTTAAGATGTTTGTATTTGATCTTAAATTGCACTCTAAGAAAAATGATTCCTACTCAAATGCCATTCTTGTTGGGTGTCGACATGATGATTTACCATCGCCAGATGAAATTAAATTCCTTACTGAATCGGAAACTAGGCAATACAACGGTTATGAGTTTAAAAAAAGGAAAGACGACTTTTTGCTAGGGCGCTTTGGTGCGAAAGTGGCTTTGTCTCGATTTACGGGGATTTCAGACGTTTTAAAATTTGAAATTAGAAGCGGAATTTTTAATCAACCGGTGGTAAGGTCTTCAAGTATTGAGCCATTATTTTTGTCTTTGTCGCACTCAAACGGACAATCTTTTGCCCTTGTTTGTGATCTAGTTAATCCAATTTGTATAGATTGCGAATCGATAGTGGAAATAGCCATTAACACAATTGTGGCTACACTGGGGCCCTTGGAAAAAGAACTGACTAGTTCCTTTTCTGACAGACTTGATTCCGCCGTATTGCCTATTGTGATTTGGACCCTAAGAGAGTCTTTAGGAAAGGCACTAAACTGTGGGTTATCCGTAAAAAATGGAGTTTTAGAGGTTGCCAAGTTGAGTTCATTTTCGGATTCAATTCTTAAATCTGAGTATCTCAACTTTAGCCATTATAGAGGTATATCCCTCACGAATAAGAGCATGATTTTATCCCTTTCGGTACCCCGTGATATAGAAGTCGTCGACCTTTCTGCTTTTCAAATTGGACTTAGGTCCTACTTAGCACCGTAAAAACCGTTAAATATAAATAAATTTATTCCGATCAAATATCACATGCTTTTTCTGGAAAATAATTTGGAAGGACGATCTGTATGCCGTTGAGTGGTCAAGCAAAAGGAATAATTATTGACGATCCGATGTTTGGAATCGCGCCTATGAAATTTAATTTTGACAATGGGGCTCCTGAAAAAGCAACCGCCTCTACCATTTTTAGTGTGTGTGTAGGCAAAGATTTATTCAATTCTGACACTGGAAGCCGCTCGTTTGAACAAGAGCAGTGTCTTATGTTTTTAAGTAGCTACCTATCAACAAAAAAACTAATTTCAAATATTGGACATCCAGATTTTTTCGTTTCGGCTGGACTTGGTGAAATAGTTGCCCTTACTTTAGCTGGTGCATTTTCATTTGAGGCTGGATTTAGATTGGCCTGTGAACGATCGAAATCCCTTTCTAGCTTTTCTAAGCCAGGGTGTTTTCTTTCCATTAATTCCCATTGGCAAAAAATTGACTACCTTGTAAAGTTTTTTGACTCTAATACGTTACAAATATCATATACCGATGAAACCAAATGCGTTTTGTCTGGAAACCCTGTTGAAATTCAAAAGTTTGAAAAAGTAATTGTCGCCCTAAATTTGGATTCTAGGAAAATGAATATGCAAACAATTACCTATTCCATTCTTGCCATTCCAGCATTGCCTAGTTTTATAAATAGTATTAAAAATCTTGCCTGGTCTCCGTTAAAAACGCCCGTCTTCTCGACAACCCTGGGGCGAAATGTGACTCCAGAAGACGACTTAACTGAAGTCTTTTGTGTTCAGATAGTGAAGCCAGTCCACTTTGGCGAGGTTCTAAGAAAATTCAAAGGACTAAGGGACACCAAGTTATTTCATTCTGAAAGTGAAATGCCAATGGAAACTATTTCTTTGTCGCCCCCAAAAGATCAGCAGACACGCTCAACGGGGCCAGAAGTAAAGGTGCAGAAAATCGAAAGTCCTACGTCCATTTTTAAAGAAAAAAGTGTGCAGGACAGAGTTTTGGATATCTTTCAAAAAATGACTAGCTATCCAATAGAAATTTTAGATTTAAATTCTGATCTTGAATCAGAAATGGGAATAGACTCCGTAAAACGGCTTGAAATATTAGCCACCGTGCTGGAAGAATTCAAGATTCCAATCGATTCAAGCTTAGAAGTCGGAACCATTACTACTATTGGAAAAGCCGTCCAGTCAGTGGAAGCCTCGTTAAGAAATATTGAAAGTTTTCGAAAAAGCGCCTAATTTTTATTTATTTAGCTGACCCGAGGTGCTTTATGCCCTTTATTGTTAATAGATTCTCATTTTTTTGATTAATCCAACACGTGCCAGATTCTGCGATTAGTATTTCTACCGGGCCATTATTTGCTACCGAGTTGGGAGCCAATTTTTTTGAAAAATTAATAGTCTCAATGTCAAAAACATATTCCGATATAAATTCTAGCAAAAATTTCAAAAAATTTACGGGGAGGCCCGCTATCTGGGGCTCCTTATTTGAACTAATATCCTTGTATGGCAAATAGAATCCGCGGTGAATAGTGCCATCGGAAATAACATTGCTAAAACTTTGATTTAAATTTGAAAAATTAAATTTGGAGGGCCCCATATTTGCTGTTGAAAATTTTGGAAATATAGCAGGTGAATTCAAGTTTTCTGCAGGTTTAGCACTTATAAAGCATTTTATAAATTCTAAGCCAGCGTCACTGATTATTGATGAACCTGCAATTTTCGATTTATCCGGACTATATATTGAGGCGATTTTGTAAAATAAAGAAGGGTAGTCCACTGGAATTCGCCCTTCAAAAGTAATCGATCCAATTTCTTGAGTGTCATTAATTTTTTCAATCGCTTTTTGGACTAAATAAAAAATGGCACGGAATCTGTTGCCTTTTTCTTCTTCTATTTTTGAAGATTCGATTTTAATTTTCCATTGTGGGTCGTTCATTTGAATTTCAATATTTTGGTTTTTACTTGAACTAAAATTTGATAGGGCCAAAAGAATTTCGCCGACTTCTGGACTTGAAAAAAGTGATGGCTGAGAAAATGTCTTCTTACTTGTATTTTCCACGTTTTTAGATTTTTCTAGTTTAACTTTTGCAATAATCCTGAAACCATTCTCCTTTGCGATTTTATCGGTGGAAAAAGCAATACAGAATGCTCCATCGGAGATACCGTTTAGGCCATTCAAGTGCTGCAATAAATTTGGTACTTCAAAATTTGATCCCCCAACGAAGGCAACGGTGCATTTCGAATAGATCAGGTTTTGATGGGCAGCCTGAATGGTGCGTAATAGTGAGTTTGCCGCTGAATTCACTGAATAGTTTGGGCCCCTCAGATTGAAAAAATTTGCAACTCGACCTGGCACTATATTTGGAAGAAGCCCTGGCACAGTATCTTCATTTGGCTGCGGGAATTTCGCATGAACATATGTCTTCATTCGACTAATTAGGCTTTTTACATCAGTGAGTAAGCTCAGCGGCTGGTTCTTTGAGAATTCAAACGACAATCTATCCATTTGAACACGAGCTCGAAATCCCATTTCCGCTGTCAAAAGCGAGTGATGTGACCAAAAGGTTCCAGTTGTTGGAAAATGGTTTTCAAAAATCGGGTAGCCATTGATAAGGTCATTGACCGCTTCTAGTGCAAAAATTTGGGATTTGTCGATTACAGATGCTGATCTGTCGATTATTTTGAACTTGAGAGTATCAATTTTCAAATCAGAACTGAAAGTCAGTGGGGCGAATTCTTTCGAGCCAAAAGCTTGACTAAATTTTTTCCACGAAATTTCGCCGGGAAAGTGGCACCCAATTCCCACGATCACTAGATCTTGATCTTTTGGTAATTCAGCAGACGAGGCTAACTGAGAATACGATTTACTTGGTTGATGTTCTTCCATAATTAAATGGGCATTGGCACCGCCAAATCCAAATCCATTTATTGCGGTACGCCTTGGTAAACTGGTTTTAATAGTCCAAGACGTGCACTTATTTTGAATAAAGAACGGGCTTGCCTCTATTTTTAACCCGGGGCTAGGCCCTTCAAAATCAGCTTGTGGTACAAATGTTTTATTTTCCAGGCAGAGGGCCATTTTGATAACGGCGGCCACGCCCGCCGACCAGCCTAAATGACCAAAATTCCCTTTAACACTGCCCAATCCGATCGAAGAATTTACTGCTCCCACTTCTGAAAAGAAGCTTTGAAGTACTTTAAATTCGGTTAAATCGCCAAGGGGTGTTCCTGTCCCATGAGCTTCAATATACTGAATAGTTTTTGGATTTATCCCTGATAGCCTATAGGCATTTTCGATGGCCTTGAGTTGTCCTACTCTATTGGGGGCATATATCGCTTTTCCCTTGCCGTCGCTTGAGGTGCCCACGCCGTTTATTATTGCATGAATCTTGTCGCCATCCGCTACGGCTTTAGATAATTTTTTAATTGCAACAAAGCCAGATCCTAAGCCAAATACAGTTCCATCCGCGCGCTCTTGAAACGAATGAACTCCAGTTCTGGACGACCCGCCAAGTCTACAAAATCCAACTTTTCCATTTTGATCAAAAGATGAGGTTCCGCCGCAAATGGCAAGTTCGGTAGTTCCAGATTCTAATTCCATAATTCCAAGATCGATACTGTAGAGTGAAGACGCACAGGCCGCATCCACCAAATCCACGGAGATTTCTTGTCCCAAAACTATAGAGGCCAGATTTGAAAATCTCTTATGGCTCAAATACGGAATGAAGTTAGGATTGAAATTTCTTGTTCTAAAGGATTCTGGAACGATTTCTGTAATTACTTTTTCTGCATCTGCATTCGATTCAAAATTTTTAATATGTCTAGTGAATTCAGATATAAAGGCGTGGACATCCTGAGGATCAAAACAAGTAGTATGGCCAACAAAGAGCTTAGATTTATTGTTAGCCACATTTAATTTACTGATGCACTCCCAAAGAGCTGCTACAAAGTGGTTTTCATCAGCAGTAATTGAAGACAAAAAATCATTTGAAAATCGCTGGTCTCTATTTGCGAGATCGACTAAGTCTGGACTGCTAGACACGTTGTCGTAATATTTATCGCTAGCCCGGCGATCTGATGAATAAAAAAAATCCGGGTTCCAAAGATCAGTAGGCGGCGCCTTAAATGTTGTTTTAGCCTCCCGAAGCAGAGACCAATAGTCTGCGATATTAGAAGCGCCTGGAAAAACACATCCCATTCCAACTATAGCGTACCTGTTTAAAGCTTCTGATTCCTCTTTTGGGGGGAAGCTGAACTACCTGAATTTTTTGAATTTTCTTTAATATCTTGATTAGGCTTTTGTTCAAGGTTGATTTTCTTCAACCCCGAGTTTGGACTTGCAGCGGCTCTGGGCTTGCTTACAAAATCGCTTTGAAGCTTTTCAAATCCCTCTTTAAAAGTCAAAAGGTTTGGTCTTACTTCGAAAGCCTGAATTCCATAGAGATTCGAATAGCTCTGATTTATTACGCCACTTAAAATTCGTCGGCCAGACATTTCATAGAATGTATTAAAACCAGAACCAATCAGATCTTCTATTGCAGATGAGAAAAAAACTGGCTTCATCAAATGAAAAGCAAGGTGCTCGGCAATGTCATCCTCGGCAGTGTAGTAGCGCCCGACAAAAGGGGAAAATACTGGAATTTTTGGAAGAGAAAATTTTATTCCCTTCATGGATTGAAAGAATGCAGGAATTGCCTTTGCCATTAGTTCGCTATGAAATGGATACTCGGACTTAACTAATGTATTTGGTATTGCAAAATTTTTACAAATCTCGGCAAACTGAGTAATATTATCAACGGATCCGCTAACTACAATTTGATTTGGAGAATTTATCGTCGCAATTTCCAAGTTTAAGTGACTAACAAAATTAATTAGGCTTTCGGCTCTTTCTAGTTCAATTTTTAGAGCCAGCATTAAACCCTTTTTAGAATTCTCCTCAATTGAAGCAGTCCTCATGCACACCAAACGCAAACCGTCTGTAAAACTAAATACGCCTGCCGCCGCCAAAGCAGTGATTTCACCAAAACTGTGTCCGCATACTGCTTCGGGTTTAATTCCTTTTTTTATCGCAATTTGTTGTGTCAGGTAACCAACAAGATAAATTACACATTGGGAAATCTCAAAATCATGGGTGCTTGCTTCAAATTTTTTTGAATTGGGGTCTGGAAAAATAAATGAAGCTAAACTTTTTCCACTCTTGCTTTTAATTATGGCTTCAGCAATTTGCAAGTCATGACTAATTTCAGGGAAATCAGTCAGTAAATCAAAAAGGGTTGATTCACTAAACGAACCTTGGCCGGGAAAAATAAAAAGTGTTTTTGATTCTCTATTCAATTTTGGACTCTTATTTACCCTATAAACTATCGGCAGTATTGACAAGCTATTATGGCTAGATCAAAAGACCTATTCATTCGTCCGAACCATAGTTAAGTTGGACCTAAGTGCAGTTTTACTATTTAATCAAAATTAGATTTAAAACTCGCAAGACAACTAGTATCTTAAGAAAATAAAAATGGGTGATGAATCGAATAATAATTTTAAGTTTAAGAAGATGATCCCAGATCAAGTGGCGTCACTTATAGAAAAATGGTCGAGTGATTTTATTCCTGGCAGAGACCTAAGAATTAATAAACAACTAGTGCATAAACACAACAGAGAAAATGTTTTAGTTGTTAGGGCAGAAAAAGTTGAAACCAGTTCAGGGCAGGTCTTTTTTGTCGCCGAAGTATTACAGGACACTAAACATTCGTTTTTCTATGAACATCCATCGGATCATGTCCCTGGCTTATATATTATCGAAGCAGCGCGCCAAGTTGGTACCGCGGTTTTGCATTTGTATTTGGGCGTTGCGATGGATTCGCCTCCAACTATATTTGAAAAAATTGAAGTTAAATTTCAAAACTATGCAGAAAATAACAGACCACTGTTTATTGTGGGCAAAATTGCCGAGAAAAAAACGTTAGAAGGAAATCTTGAATCTGGAGCCAGTTCTCTGGATATTGTACAAGGTCAAACTATGGTGGCTGAAATTAAAATGGAATTTCGCATTGTTGCCGCCGCCGTCTATCGTCTCATGAGGATGAAATACGAAGGGAAAAAAGTTGAGTAACTTGAATTTGAGTACTTCTAAAGTAGCCGTTATTGGTGCCGGAGTTTCTGGTTTAGCCACTGCTTTTTTTTTAGAAAAAAAAGGTGCTAAAGTAACTATTTTCGAAGCCTCTGATATTATTGGCGGACGATGCATGTCTCAAAAACTAGATGGTCTAATGGTTTGCATGGGTGGTCGCAATATTGGACGAAACTATAATCTTTTTAGGGAATTCAGTGCCCATGTCGGTAGCAATCCATACGAAAAATTCGGAAATCTTAGTATTGCTAGGGCTCTAGATTCCCAGCTTGTCCCGTTGAACTATGATAAAAACCCGAGCTGGCTACCAGTCAAATTTGCTAAGTTCGGTCGAATTTTAAAACTCAAAGAAACTTTAGCGCCCTATTCGTTTACTGATAGAATTCGATTTTTTAGGATATTACTGGCTTCGGTTCTAAATCGTGAAAATCGAGCCCTTGGCGGCCCTTATTTTAAAAAGTTGAGTGAAAGATTTGATTCAAATCCAATGACAAGGTTTTTCTCGGAAGAGTTTTCACGAAACTTTTGGCGAATGCTTACTATTCGAATGAGCGGCGCAGAGCCGTCTGAATTTTACCCTGGAAACTTCGGGCCTATGCTTTCTCTGATGCTTGGATCGCATACCGAGCATTTAAAAAATGGGATTTCTCAGGTTTTTGAACACGCCAAGAATCATTTTAATATTCTAACCAAGGCCCAAGTAACAAAAATTTTAACAACGTCTGGGCGAATATCAGGGCTTTCCTATTTGAAAGAAGGAGTTGAACGTACCCAAGACTTTGACATGATAGTTGTCTGTTTGCCGGCTAATCATGCGGCAAAACTTTTGGAGGTTTCCTACCCTGAATTGGGCCAGCAATTGAATAGAATTCAATACTTTCCAACAACAGTGGTGTGTGCAAAATACCGAGGAAAAATTTTTCCTGATCACATTAAAATCGTTTCTTTCGAAAAAAATGAAGTTCTTGCTAGCGCGGGGCTGTACAATGAAACTGAAGAGAATCGTGGAGATGAAATTATTAAGTACAATTTTTCGGGGCACGCTGCCCGAGCGTTTTTGGATTCAAAGCCATCGGATTTGCAATTAGTTGAGGCGGCTGAAAAAACGTTAACTAAATATCTGAAATTCAATACTTCTGACCGAATCGAGTATGTTGTAACGCACTTTCGACCTGGGCACTGCGCCTATGCACCTAATATGGCAAAACTCTTAACTGATGTGAGTCAAAAATTGAAAGCCATTCCGGGACTCTTTTTAACGGGAGACTATAAAAGAGGTGCTTCAATCGAACATTGTTTTGAATCTGCAAAAAAATGTGTCGAAGAAATCTGAAATTCTCTAGGAAGCTAGAGGCCTTTTGTAATCGATAATTACCAATGTCATATCGTCAATATCTTCTGGCTCGCATTGCTCAGCTAGTTTGCCCAAGTGATTTATAACTTTTTCGCGAGTGACCACTGGTGAAAATTCGTAAAGTTTTTCCAAAAAACCCACTAGGCGCCGCTCGGTCCACTGCTGGAAATCAGGATTTTTACTTCTTAGTTCAAATAGTCCATCACTATAGACATAGATTCTATCACCGGGATTTAATTCAACTCTGTTAGATCCAATCGCGAATTCATCAGTTCGATGGCCAAGCGGGCTGCCCATTTCGCCGATACTATAACTTTTTGCGGCTTTAGCTTGCACAATAACTTGGGGGCTTCCCATGAACCAAGTGGTAAACGAATTATCTTCAGAATTCACAACTCCAACAAATAGAGTGCAAAAATATCGCGATTTAATAATTTCTACAAGTTCCGCGTTTACTTCGAAAAGGAGCGTTTCCATAGATTCAGTTTTAAGCCGTTTGATTTTATTTCGAATTGACGTTGCTACGACCGCCGTCACCATGGCGGCTGGCGAGCCGTGTCCAGTTACATCTGCTGACACAATTAGAAATTTCGAATCATCGATTGCTTCGTGCCACCACCAATCTCCGCCGCATTTTGCAACCGAACGACAGACGCCCTCTATTTCCAAAGAGCTATTTCGGAAGCTAGGAAACTCCGGAAAAAATAACGTTTGTACTGCGGCCGTGAGTTCCAAATCTTTTTCGACCACAGCCTGTTCCATTTCAATTCGTGCAAATCTGGCTGTTTCAAATGCAATTGTAATGTGATTGATGATAGCGGTAAAGATGTTCAGATCTTCTTCGCCAAATAAACCCTTGGTTATCTGGCTATCGGCGTAGACCACTCCGCGAAAATTTCCGTTGTACATCATTGGGGCCGCTAAAATGCTCTTTAAATTATTTGCAATTATACTAGAAGCATTGGTAAGTCCTTGTTCATCGGCGCTTGATAGAAGGATGGATTGTTTCTGTTCTTTTACTCGGCTAATAATAGTCTTGCTGTAGCCAATGACCTCGGGCAAATCGATTTTGTTTTCAGCGCGACCAGCTCTTAGTTCCAATTTGTCGGTTTTTTCATCGTACGTTAGCAAGAATGCTCTTTGGGCACCCAGTGCATTTATTAGCTCGTCTAGCGCGTTTTTAGCTTGAGTATTTGCATCGAAAGTCCCTGATGAAGCAAGACTCACTTTTAAAAGTGCCTCAGAATATAATTTGTCCTTGCTACTTCGTGTTGCTTTAGATTTGTGATACTCTTTTTCCGCTTCGTTTCCTTCCAAGAGATCCATTTCCTTTTCAAATTCTTTTTGTAATTTCCCTATGCGTGATCTCCAGCCAAATCTATTTGCGATGTCTAAACAGCTAACTAAACTCGTTTTACAAAGCGAATCGTTCTTCATTGCAACGGCAATCCTAGCTTTTGCTAAATGAACTTCATATAGGCCCCATTGGCTATCTACGAATTGGGCCTGCTTGTTGGCAATATCCAATTCTTTAAAGGCTTCGGCATATTTGCCATGCGAAGTTAGATATCCGGCTTTTATGATGTGAAAATGGCAACCATAAGTCGGCAGTTTGGAAACTTTTTTTAAGTCCTTTAAGCTTTGAATAAATTTTGCTTTATTGTCTCGGCTGCGATGATTTTGGTATAGAATTAGGCGCGACCGAGCGACAAAAACATAAAAGGCTTTGCTGTGATAGTTTGTTTCACCTGGAGACGGCATTGATTTTTTAAATTTTTGAACCAAATCTTCAAAGTCTTCTTTGAAATCCAGTTCCTCTAAAAATAGAGCGGCAAATCCAGTGTATAATTGCGAAAACATAAAAGGGGTGTTCATAAAGTTTCTATGGGACATCTGAAGATCTAATGCCTGCTTCTTTAACTTGGCCGAGTTTGCCATATCTCCAAGAATTGAATATTGAACAGAACCAAAGATAGTAAGCAAAATTTCCCGGGTCGAAGCATTGGTTTCTTTTGCTCTTATTAACGCTGGCAAAACTCGCTGTAGTGCTTCCTGGCTGTAGCCTCTTATCCAAAGGTTACAAATTAAATCGCAGGTAGATCTAAAATACAAAGCGGGAGTAAACCATATTCCCAGTTTGGAGATGACTTCAAAGCCCATTACTTGGGAGGCCTTTGAGTCTCCAAGGAATTGCAATCCAAATACTAGATCCATTTTGGCAGTAGCTAATAAAACAGGATCTCGTTCTTTCTCAGCCACGGAAAGGGCACGTTTTGCAAAAATGTCCATATTTTTTCTGTTGCCTATATTTGCCCAAAACATACATGTGCTTGAAAGCATTTCGATTGTAATTCTACTATCGCCCAGGAGATGTAAAGTGTGTCGGCCCACTAGATAGCTAATTAATGAAATATCCCTTTTCAAATTAAGAAATCCAAAATAGCCCATAAGGACTATTATTTTTGCCAACACAGTGAGTCGTGCTTTCTTTTTTTCCTGTATTGTACTTGGTCGAATATTGAAAAAAACTAAGGGAAAAGTAAAAAGAAATTTAGAAATTGCAAAGAGCCAAATTCCAAATTTAGAAGAGGGTAATTTCATTCCGGCTTCCTCGGTGGCCATTCGAATTTCCGACCAAGCCTCATTTAACTTTGCTTCGACCAATACAAAAATAGTTATGAGTTCAATTCTAATTTTAGCTCTTTTTAGAGGTTCTGAACATAAGGTTAGAGATTTTCTACAGTATTGAACGGCTTGTTCATGATTGCCCAGTGCATGGGTAGCTATTCCCAATAGATGAAAAATTTCTGAATGCAACTCGGAAGATTGTTTTTGGTCGGCGAGTCCTTCGGCAAAGGACAAGAACTCAACAGCGCGCGGATAATCATGAACTCTAACGGCTGCGTTGCCGGCGTCAAACGTTCTTGTAAATGCTTTTGCGGAATCAATTAAACTTAAATCACAGCGTTGATAATGATTCGCTATTGAAAAAGTGTCTTCTAAAGTTGAAATTTCTTTGCTTTCCAAAGCATTTGCAAGAAGGCCGTGAATCTGTCTTTTTTTACTTTCATCCATTGAGGAAATTAATGCCTCTTGAACTTTGTCATGCATGAATCGAAAGTTGTGACCATCTATCTCTTCAATCAATCCAAATCGAATTCCTTCTAGCAGACTCTCAGAGACTACTTTTTCCCCCAGACTTGGCAATGACTTTAAAAAATTTGTCTCAAAAATCGATCCGGCAAGGGAGGCAATATTTAAAATGTTGGACGCCTCTACGGAGAGTTGTTTAATTTTTCTAGAAATCAATTCTAGAGCATTTGTTGGTAGAGAAATCGAAGTAAACAACTGATCATTGATCCCATACTGTCCCTTATCGAACGTAACAACTTCTTCTTCAAATAAAGCCCTTATATACTGCTCGATAACGTAGGGATTGCCTTCGGTAATTTCTGACACATGCTCTACTAGCTTTTCTGGCGGAGCCCATTTGTCAAAAGTTAAAGTCAAAATATTTAATACATCTTTTGCAGTTAGAGGTCGAAGTGATATCCATTTTTTATCTAAATTTGCTGAAAGGGATTTTAAATGTGTGCGTAAATCCGTATACTCGGCTTCGCCGCGAACGGCACCAAGGACAAATATTTTACCTTCCAAAGCATCTTTTGTAAGATTTTGCAAAATAGCAAGGCCACGAGGTTCAAGCCACTGTAAATCATCCAGATAGATTGTCAGACTCATTTTTAATATTTCTGGAAGTCGAAAAAAATACTCGACAATGGCTGTATCAGTTGATTCCGCACCAAAACGATCTTCCTGGTTGCCGGTCAATTTGGATTGAAAAATTGAATTGAATTCTGGAAAGGCATATAAAAGTACTTCTTGAATATCTTCGATTTTAGATATCAAGAGACTCCGTCGATCCGAATCGAAATCTTTGAATAGATTAATGGTACTCTTAATTATTTCTGCAATTGGACCATGAGGATGAAACTCCAAAGCATGACATTTTGCTTTAAAAATTACTGTTTTTTCATCTTCGATTTTTTTTAAAAATTCATCGCATAGTCTGGTTTTACCTAATCCACTTTCGCCTTCAACAATCACAAATTGAGGCTTTCCGTGGTTGAATTCTTTCCAGGATGCATTCAAAAATCCCATCTCATTTTCTCTTCCTACGAGGGGCGACTTAGCTCTTACTGATTTTTTAGCGTTTGTTTTTCCGATGTCAATTTGTCCGGTTCTATCAAAATCAAGTTCAAGCTCGTGCAGCGAATTCAAATCGGAAAGTGCCTGATGAGCGTTTTCGAACCGGTTGCCGGGTTCTTTTTCAATTAGCTTTTCTATTATGGCTCCCAGTACCGGGCCTATTTCAAAATTGAGTTTAGTAATTCTTTCTGGTACTTTGTTCAGGTGTTGGCTGAGGAGCTCATTTACATTTTCGCTTTTGAAGGGTGGAGAACCCGCTGCACATTCATACAATAGGATTCCTAGTGAATAAAGATCAGATCGACCATCTACGCCAAACTTGGTTGTTCCAGCCTGTTCAGGTGAACAATATGTCAAAGTGCCGACAGTCTCTTGATTTGATTCACTATCGATCGAATCAGATTTAACAGCCAAACCAAAATCAATTAATTTTACTGTGTCCAATTCAGAAACCAAAATGTTGTCAGGTTTGATATCACGGTGGATATAGCCATGACGATGAACTTCCACTAGGGCAGACGTAATCCCTTTTGCAATAGCCAGAATTGTCTTTTTTGAGAGCGGACCTGATCTAATAAGTTCTGAGACAGAAACACCTGTCGCAAATTCACTTACAATATAGGGCTTGTTGTTTTCCATTCCGAATTCGAGAATTTTTGCAATAGAGGCATGTTTTACCAAAGAAAGTGCTGCAATTTCTTTGCGATATTGGGTCATGTATTCGGTTTCGCTTATATCACTATAAATGACTTTAACAGCGACAGATTTTTCGCCAATACTACTTTGATAAACGCATCCGGCGGCGCCGACTCCCAATATTTTCACTATGGGAAAGTTCTTTATAGGTGAAATTTGCTGTTTGTGGTTCACGTAGCGTCATCGGCCTTTTTGAGTTCAAACTTGAAAGGGGGCAATTCGACTCGACCCCGACTAAAGCGCTAAAGCGAAAGTCCAGTCGTCTGAAAAATTTAGACATTCGAATGTATCAATTTTTTTAAATGATGAATACAATAATTTCATGAAAACCAACACTTTTGTTCAGCTTATAAATGTATCGAAAACCTACAAGTTGGGCCAAGTTAATATTGAGGCCCTAAAAGGTTTAAATTTGAAAATTAATTCCGGCGAATTCACCGCTCTTATGGGAGCCTCTGGATCCGGTAAATCAACATTATTGAACTTAATTGGCTGCATTGACAATGCCGATTCTGGTGAAGTAATAGTTTCGGGCCAAAATGTTTTGGTAATGACGGAAAAAGAAAAAGAAGTTTTGAGAAATAGGAAAATTGGATTTATTTTTCAAACATTCAACCTAATACCTGTTTTAACCGCTGCTGAAAATATCGAATTACCACTTTTAATTCAAATTGAGGTTTCAAAAAGTGACCGCGAAGCCCGAGTCCTTTCTGCACTAAAGGAAGTTGGACTAGCTGAATTTGGGCTCCATTTGCCCGATCGCCTTTCTGGGGGGCAACGTCAAAGGGTGGCCATCGCCCGGGCATTGATTACTAAACCTGATTTAATTTTGGCGGACGAACCAACAGCCAATTTAGATTCAAAAACAGCACATGAAATAATTGATCTTTTACTGGAATTGAATTCAAAAAAAGGAATAACCTTTCTTTTTTGTACCCACGACGAAAAGTTAATTCAAAGGGTTCAACGAGTCATTTCAATTGCCGATGGAAAGATTAGTTAATGAAGCTAAATTTGGAGTGGAAAATTGCAGTTAGAAGTTTGTTTAGAAACTGGAAAAGATCACTTTCAAGCGGCGTAGCTTTGACTGTGGCATTTGTTGGCATTTCTGTTTTTTCGGGGCACGTTTTTAAAACGTCTCGAGCCTTAAAATCGGTTTTGGTTTACCTGCATTACCTTGGACATATAGCTATTTATAAGCCAAACGGGTCAGAAAAATATTTTTCAAATCCTGGTAAGTTCATGATATCCAATGCTGAATTGGGAGATTTTAGAAATATTATCGCTGAATTTCAGCCAAATATTGAAATTATTGGTGAATTTATATCAGCGTCTGGTTTGTTGTCGACCGGAGATCGATCGATCCCAGTTTTAGTTGATGGTATTGACCCAAAAGTAGATAATTATGTTCGAAGTTTTCCGCTAGTCACAAAATGGGCGCCCGAACTTTTAAGGGATTACTCAGCAAAGACAATAGGTGATGCGATTTTTGAAAATCCAGAAAGCCTATCAGTGAGCAAAGGAGTTGCAGAATTGATTGGAATAAAAGGTTCAATTGAAGAACTAACTGATTCCAAAAAAGATGTCTCGTTAGCCGGACAATCTGTCGACGGCGACCTAAGTGCTGTAAATGCCAGACTTGCTTTATTTCATACGACCGGAATGCCCTACGTAGAAGATTTTAGCATCAGGACGTCAACTGAGCTTGTTCAAAAACTACTCAAAACAGAAGGCGTTAGCCATCTTTCGATATATCTAAAAAATGAAGGTGATTCAAAAAAAATAGCTAAGGCCTTAAATCAACGATTTGGTGATTCTAATTTAAATTTGGAAGCGATCCCCTTTAGCGATGATCGAATTGGAACGTATTATAACGGTGCTATGGGTTTTCTGTTTTTAATGGGAATATTTTTTGCGATCTTAATTATGGGTGCCTCGTGTCTTGTTATTGTAAACACAATGACAATCAATGTGATCGAGAGATCAAAAGAGATTGGCACGATGTTGTCACTTGGTTTTTCAAAGGCAAAAATTCGAAATCTATTTTTAAAAGAAGTGTTTGTTCTAACTGTCGCTTCGCTGATAATGGCAGTGGGTGTTCTTTTTGTTTTAACGGCCTTCATAGACTCAATGGGATGGCATTTTCAGTCTCCAGGAATGGCAGTTCCTATTGAGATTAAAATGGTGATACTTCCTGCATTTGAATTTGGACTAGCTGTTTTTTTAGTTTTAGTTGCGATGATTTCGACCCATTTAGTAATTAAGAGAAAGTGTCGACAGCAAATTGTAATACTTTTAACAGAATAGTAGAGGCAACAAAATATTTATGATGATAAAATTGGCTCTGATATCGACTAAAAATGTTTTAAGGCATTGGCGTCAGTCCATGGCCGCTATCTTGTCTATTTCCGCATGTTTTGTTGCGCTCGTGGTTTTTCAAGGCTATGTCGAAGAAACTCGTAGAATTATGTACGTAGAAAATAGACATAGAATGATGTACGCCGATGTTATTGTTGAAAATGAAAATTTGTGGCAACCAGATGGGCGATTTGAGCCTTGGAAGTATCAGCTTGAAGCCAAAGAGCAGAAATTTATAAATGATTATTTGTCTAGTAACACTCAGGTTGAAACGTGGGCTTCATTTTTAAGACTCGGTGGAATGATAACGAACGGCACAGTTCGATTGGTATTTTCTGGCCTTGGAATAGATATTCCCAATGCAAAAAAAATAAGAGGAGCGGGATGGTATAATAATACCCTTTATGGTGTTCCCCTTGATGAATCACCACCAGAATCTATGCTACTTGGCTATACCTTGGCAAAAAGCCTAGACTGCGAGCCTTCGCCCGAAAGAAAAATACTTCGAAAAAAAACCGGTTATGAAGATGGCGAACGAAAATTTCAATGCAAAGATAGCAATATGCAGCTCACTAGCGTTTCACCCACAGGAACTATCAATGCAATGAATTTTGATGTGACGGGACTAGTAGATAGCGGTTACAAAGGAATTGATTCTAAGTTCTTGTTAGTGCCACTTGAACAAGCTCAAGAATTGACTGGGCAAAAGCATGTTTCCTACTATTCAATTTTACTCAAAGATCCAGCAGAGTCGCGTAAAATCGCAGTTCAAATGACCGATAAAGCCCATGAACAAGGATTGAATTTAAAAGCTGTCGATTGGCGTGATCATAGAAATATTGGTTCTATTTATTTTAAAACAGCGAGTCTGTTGAATACATTTAACAATTTCGTGATAGCGATAATTTTTGGAATTTCTATTTTAAGCGTACTAAACACTCTGATAAAAATGGTAGTACAACGATCTCGAGAAATCGGCACTTGGCGGTGCCTTGGCTATAGTCGTCGCCAGGTTCTCTTTATATTCTCAATTGAAGCAGTTGGGATTGGAATTTTAGGAAGCGCAATTGGTGCTGTTCTTTCTATAATTCTCTCTTTGGTAGTCAGCTCATCTGGGATTTTTTATCGAGCCGGATTATTTGTTCAGCCGGTACCTCTATCTATAGCAGTAATACCTACTGACTATGTTAAGAGCTTAGTAATATTAATAACAGTTTGTTTAATTTCATCACTTATTGCGGCCAGGTCGATTGTAAACAGAAAAATTTGCGACAACCTCATCCATTCCTAGTAACACAAAGAAAAGTAATTGAATCGGTATCAGATTAAAACTCCCAAATATTTAAGTATTTGGGAGTCTGCCTTTTTAATTTACACTTCCATTTGAGGACCGGCACCATATGGCCTTAGCCCTTTCTTTTTGATCTTTTCTACCAGAGTTGTGCGGTTTAGACGCAAGAGAGCCGCCGCTTGGTTGCGGTTCCAGCCCGTTTTTTCCAAAGCTTTGAGAATTAAACTATTCTCAAAAGCATCAACAGCAGAATTGAAATCTAAACCGTTATCGGGAATATCTTCAAATTGAAAATCTTCCTTTTTTTCTACTTTTACTTGATATTTGGTCGGCAAATCAGCCAGTTCAATGATGCCTTCAGATTTTAAAATAGTTAGGCGCTCTACCAAATTTTCAAGTTCACGAATATTGCCTGGCCATGGATAGTGCACTAAGCTGTCGAGGGCGGCTTCGCTAAAACCGACTAGGCGCTTGGTTTTGAATTTATTAAATTGCGCCAAAAAATGGGTTAGCAACAAAGGGATATCGGGTTTACGTTCTTGTAATGCTGGCAATTGTACCGGAATTACATTTAAGCGATAAAAAAGATCTTCGCGAAATCGACTTTCTTCGACTGCTTTTTCAAGGTTTACATTGGTTGCGGCAATGACTCTTACATTTACATTAATCGTTTTAACGCCGCCAACAGGTTCAAATGATTTTTCCTGCAAAGCCCGAAGTATCTTCACTTGAAGACTTGTATCTAGATCTCCAATTTCATCTAAAAACAGTGTTCCCCCATCGGCCATTTCGAAACGACCCATTCGGTTTGAAATAGCTCCAGTGAAGGCGCCTTTAACATGACCAAAAAGTTCGCTTTCTAAAAGTTCTGCAGGAATGGCTCCACAGTTTATGGCGATAAATGGACCCGACGCTCGCGAGGAATTAAAATGGATGGCTTTGGCGATTAATTCTTTGCCCGTGCCGCTTTGGCCAGTAATCATAACGGTCGCTTCAGAATCTGCGACTTTTTCTACAAGACTTAAAATGCTTTGAATGCCTTCGCTACGACCAATAATTTGGTCAAATTTATGTTTCTTATGCACGACTGTTTTTAAATTTTTATTTTCAACTTGCAATTTTTTATGCTCCAATGCTTTGTCGACTAGCCCCAAGAGCTCGTCAATATTAACGGGTTTTGTCATAAAGTGATAGGCGCCCCGCTGAGTGGCTGAAATTGCCGTTTCGATGGTGGCAAAGCCAGTCAATATAATCACTTCTATAGCAGGATTCATGCGTTTTAGGATATCCATGAAATCGAGTCCATTCCCATCAGGTAGACTCATATCAACGATTGCCAGGTCAAATTGCGCCTCAGATTGAGCAAACATTTTTGCTTCCTGCAAAGTAGCCGATGTAATAACATCTAAACTCTTTCGAGAGAGCGCGCGGGATAAGACATTCCGCAGCTGAGAGTCATCATCTAATACAAGGATTTTTGGATTCTTCATAGCCTTCCTTCCTGGTAGGTACAAAATTTTCTAATTAGCCCAATCCCGATTCAAGCTATTCATTAGCTTTCGTCGTGACATAACTTTATGTTATTGAAATTTGACAGTACTGTCAAAAATTCAACCCTCTTTTTTTACAAAACAGCTAAAATCTTGACTAGCGTTGAGTTTCACAGCCGTCCTTAGCCCAGTTGAAAACTCGGCAGACTGGACTTTTAAATAGAAAAAAATCGTCAATTAACCGAAAATGGTACAGCCGCAAATTAGACACCTGTCTATTTTTTACTGATTTTTCTCAGATTGGGCCGATAAAAACATTGATTTTGAAATGTGGGTAATATTGTTTATGCTGTTTTAAACACATCGAAAAAAAGGAGAATGCCATGAGAAATAGCAGCTATGATGACACTGATAGAACAGAAATGGTATTAACGTTTGCCGGGCTTGAAGGCAGCGAACAAGAGCACGCATTGTCAAGACCTATTGAAATTTTGGCCTGGAGTTTCGGTGCAAGTTATGGGATCGAAGGGGATAAAAAAGCTCCGTCAACCTATTTGCAAAATCTTAGCATGACACAATACGTATCCGAAGTGTCGCCAACTTTTTTAAAGTGCCTGGCTTCAAATCGAATTTTTAAAACTGTCGTTTTAGAATGCACAAACAAATCTCAAACCATAAAACTCGTATTGCATGATGCCTTTCTTACTCATACATCTACCGGTGGTTCTGGTGGCGAATCCAGGATGACTGAAAATATAGGTATTGGATTCAAATCAATGGAGTCATTTTTTGAAGATCGTACAAAAGAAAACGGTAAAATGGTGTCTTCGGGCCCATTAAACAATGACGAACTTTTTACTACTGGTCGTCGCTACTAGTAAATTAAGTGCGGGTATTGACCAAAAGATTGGTGACAATGTCCGCACATTTTTTAATGGCCGTTTCCATTGATTTCAAATCTGAATATAGTGGGTCTTGCTGGTTAGTATCCATCAACAATATCTGAGTGTAAGATAATAAGCCCCCTAAAGGATTATTTATTTCATGTGCAATGCTACTGGATAGAATTCCTAGTTCGGCTTTGGGGGCCAATTCCAAAAGTTCTTTTTCAAGTTCCAGTTTTTTAGTAATATTGCGATAGTAATGGATCGCATATTTTTTTCCATCGAGTGTTACAGGCTGCCCAGCCACATTAAAGCTATCGGATTTACTGCTGACTTCAAATTTATGCCCCAAATGACAACCTTCACAAGGAATGTCCCGGTTAAATAAAAACTGATAGCACTTTTGAGGTGATTGAAATTCTTCGAGGTTTGTTTGAATCATATTGTATTCAGGATCTACAAGAATAATGGGATCCTTAATAGCATTGAAAAGAGTTTTCCAATAGTGATGAATGGATTCCAATTTAATTTTGTTTTCAAATCGCTCGGTAGCTACGCTGACCGCTTCGGTGACTCGAACTAGAAATTCAGATTCTTCTTTAACAAAGGGTTTTTGAAACGAACGCATGAAAAATACGGACCCTATTTCGTTGTTTTGTTTGTGAATTCTAAACCGCAAATATTGAAACTCAAGTTGGGATTCAAGTTCCTTAACAAAAAGTTCGTCCTTGGGCGCATAGACCACTTTTATCCATTGGATTTCAAAGGTTCTAAGCAATTCGTCATTCAAATTCTTTTCAAGTTCCTCTAGTGATTGTGACAAATAAACAGTCGTTAAGGCCTTGCGAAAGGCTTCAATGCGAATATTAGTGAGAAACAATTTGCGTCTGGATTCGACCAGAAATTTTGTACGCTTTTCAATTTTTTCATCCAAACTTTGGCGCAGTTTAAGCATGTTTTGATTTTGTTCTTCGACAAGGCGTTTGTAATTTTCAAATTGCTTTTCTTGATTGGATCTATCAAGGGAGAAATTTAAGTAAGATTCAATAGTCTTGTCCGAATAAGATGAAAATATTTTAATAAATGAGTATTTCCACTGTAGCTCTAAAAGGGATTTTTTGGAAAAATCAGTTGGAATCACGGCGACTATTTGCAAATGAGGATTATTTTGTTTCCATTTAGTAAACAAGTCAAAAAAACGCTTTTCAAGTAGCGCCGTTAAATTGATGCCAAGAATATCTATGTGTGATCGATCAAATTGATAGTTTGCTTCGTACAAATCACTTACAATGACGGCGCCACTGTCTATTAGGTGTTTTGGCCACGGTCCAATAAGGAGAAATTTGTGGATTATAGCCGACATACTTGAATAAGTTCCTTATGCGAAAAAATCGTATAATCAGGTATTTCAAATTTATCTTGTGGCGAATCATCGGCGTGTTCTCCGAATTTAAAATAACACGTGTGTCCGTTTAATTGTTTTGCCATTCGAATTTCTTGAGATAGTCGATTTCCAATTGCAAGTAACTCTTCTGGTATTATTTGAGTTTTAGAAATTATACTCTCGAAAGCAGTTTTTTTAGTTTGAAATGCTCCGTCGGCCACAATTAAAATATTTTCTGTTTTTACAAAACGATCAATTCCAAGTCGAGCCAATTTTCGTTTTTGAGCATTTAAAACTCCCGCAGTTACTATAAAAAGTAAATAACGACTGCTCAATGCTTTTAGGTTGTCTTCGGCTCCAGCTAACATTTGCAAATTTTCAGGAATTTCGGGTTCATAAAAATAGCGGTTGAGCGTAGGCAGTAAATCCCTTTTGTTTTGATCATTAGTAAGGGCAGGCGCAATGCTTTTAAAAAATTCTTTGTGAGAACGTGTTTTTACAAATTCTTTTCGCAAACTATCAAATTTTTCGAAATCAAACGCATAGCCTTGGGACACTAAGTAAGTGTGTATTTTTCGACACGCAAACGGAATCAGCTCGTTCGTCGTATCTATCAAAGTATCGTCTAGATCAAAGGCAATTGCCTTATAGGACATTTAAATTTTCCTGTCGGAATTTAATTTTATTTTTGTGCATAAAAGTCACAGCTCCACTTTGATTATCCGGGAAAAACTAGGTATCCACAACGACTTTTTAAATTTTGACCGTGGCCCTAAGGAAACGCCTTACCCGTTTTATTGGATTCCAAGGCTGCTTGTCTTGGATGCGAAAAAGGAAAATAACCCTGGATTATCAAATAAAGAGTGATAATTTAGTCGCATGACAGAAAAAGAAGAATCTAAAAGCAAAGAAATTCCATTTACAGCGATCATTTTGGCGGCGGGCAAAGGAACTCGAATGAATTCGGCCCTGCCGAAAGTGCTTCATCCAGTAGCTGGGAAACCAATGATTTCTAGAGTTATCGCTTCCTGTAAAAAAGCCGGAATAAATGACATTCGAGTCGTGGTTGGTCACGGTTCTACTTTGGTAAAAAGCGTCCTAGAGGCCGAAGGTGTTACGTTTTTCGAACAATTACAGCAGTTAGGCACTGCCGATGCAGTCAAATCCGCCCGGCCAGAAACCATTGAGGGTAATATTATTATTTTAAACGGTGATCACCCGTTAATTGAGCCAGGCGATATCGAAATGTTCATTCGCGAATTTAAGGAACAAAAACTAGATATTGGCTTGGTTACAACGGTACTAAAGGAACCTGGCGATTTCGGGCGGGTAGTTCGCAGTGGTGGTGAACTCTATTCTATTGTTGAAGCCAAAGATGCCTCAGCAGAAGCCCGTAAGATTAAAGAAGTGAATACAGGAATCTATCTCACCCGAGGTGCGATATTGAATCTGTTGTTGCCAGACATTAAGAATCAAAATCTTAAAAAGGAATATTATTTAACAGATATAATATCTCTCGGAATAGAAGAGCGGAAAAAAGTGAAAACCATTTCAGGCGAACGGCATGTATCTATGGGTGTAAACAACCAAATAGAATTAGCTAAAGCGACCAAGTGGGTTTTTAAACTTCAGATGAAAAGGTTGATGGATGGCGGGGTTTTAGTCATTGATCCTAAAAATACCTACATAGAAGAAACGGTAGAAATCGGACCTGGCTCGGTGATTTATCCAGGCAGCTACATAAAAGGGTCTACCAAAATCGGAAAGTTCTGCATGGTCGAGACTAACGCTTTTATTGTTGATTCAACAATTGAGGACAGTGTGCAAATTAAGTCGGGCAGTTATCTAGAATTTTGTCATATCCATTCAAAATGCGTACTTGGACCCTATGCTCGTATTCGACCAGAAAGTGAATTACTTGAAGAAGTGCACATTGGAAATTTTGTTGAAGTTAAAAAATCTAGAATTGGGAAAAAAACAAAAGCCGCGCATTTAGCTTATATTGGCGACGCCGATATTGGTGAAGAAACTAATATTGGCTGCGGAACTATTTTTGTAAACTACATGCCTAACAAGGAAAAACATCGAACTAAAGTCGGTGATAACTGTTTTATTGGCAGCGATGTTCAATTGATAGCGCCGTTGGAAATCGGCTCGGGCGCTGTTTTAGGGGCTGGTTCGGTGATTACCAAAAATGTTCCGGCCAATGCACTCGCGGTCACTCGCGGGACCCAAATAATTAAAGAAAATTACAAGCCGAAACCGTAGTTATAGAAAGGTCGTGAAATATGTGTGGAATCGTTGGTTACTTGGGCCCTTTGAATCCCAAAGATGTAATTATGCAAGGACTAAAAAAACTGGAATACCGCGGATACGATAGCGCGGGGCTTGCGATTATTCAGGAAGGGCATACTAAATTAATCAAATCGACTGGCAAATTGCAAATGCTTGAAGAGCGAATCAAAGACGAATCATGGACAGGGCACATAGGCATTGGCCATACCCGCTGGGCTACGCATGGCGTGCCTTCCGAACGCAATGCCCATCCCCACAAAGTGCATGGGATAACCTTAGTTCACAACGGCATTATTGAAAACTACAATGAAATCAAAGACGATTTGATAAAACGGGGAGCTTCGATTGCATCAGACACGGATTCAGAACTAGTCGCCCATTTAATCGCCGAAGAATACGAGAAAACTAAAGAATTAAAATCAGCTGTTGAGCGTGTTTTGCCCAAATTGGTTGGTGCCTTTTCGATTGTTGTTCTTTGTGAAAAAAGCCCAAATGAACTCATTGCATTCAAAGATGGTCCACCTTTGGTAATAGGGCTTGGGAAAAATGAAAACTTTGTAGCCAGCGATGTGCAAGCGTTGATCAAATACACCCAAGATTTCATTTATCTTAATGATCGTGAAATTGTAAAATTAGAAACCAACAGAGTTCAGCTTTTTTCATCCCATGGCGTCGCGATTGAACGAAAATCTGTGACTCTAAACTGGAGTCCTGAACTTACAGAAAAGCAGGGATTTGCTCACTACATGTTAAAAGAAATTCACGAACAGCCCAGAACTGTGGCCGCTTCGGTTGAAAGTCATTTAATTGAAAATCAAGTTCGATTGAATCGTGTAGGTTTTTCTCATCCAAACTATTTCGAATCCCGCGAGACTCTTGATATTGTAAAAGACTGGGAAAAAACTCAATCAGTACTTAGTAATATTGACCGAATTTTTATTGTCGCCTGTGGTACAAGTTATTACGCGGGAACAATTGCAAAATATTTTATTGAAAAAATTGGAAAAGTGCCCGTTGAAATTGATATAGCAAGTGAATTTAGATACCGAGACCCCGTGGTTCCAAAAAATTCGCTTGTAATGACGATTTCCCAAAGCGGTGAAACGGCGGACACTTTGGCGGCTATTCGATTAGCCAAAGAGAAAGGTGCAATGACGTTATCGTTGTGCAATGTTAAAAATTCTTCGATCGATCGAATTGCCGATGGTCATTTATACATGAATGCGGGTCCCGAAATCGGCGTTGCGAGTACCAAAGCTTTCACAGCAACTATTGCCATGTTAAGTGTTTTCGCATTGAGCATTGGAAAAATTAGAAAAACTTTATCTACTGCAGATGAAATAGAATTTGTTATGAGCTTGCGTTCGCTTCCAAGCAAAATGGAAGTCGTACTGTCTTACGATAAATATTTTTTGGCAGCCGCAAATTCCTTAAAAGATTTTCGGGGATTTTTGTTTATGGGCCGAGGAACTAGTTTTCCTATTGCAATGGAGGGGGCTCTCAAACTTAAAGAATTGGCATACCTGCATGCTGAAGGTTATGCCGCAGGTGAAATGAAACATGGTCCAATTGCCTTGATTGACGAAAAAATGGCGGTAATCATGATTGCCCCGCATGATAGTTATTTTGATAAAACGGTCAGCAATATAGAAGAAGTCAAAGCACGGGGTGGGTACATTATTTCATTGGGTTCTGGCGACGACCAAGCTCTAAAGCGAATAAGTAAATTGTACTTACCGATTCCTGTATCAGACTGGATGACCAATCCAATTCTTTTCGTAATACCATTGCAATTGATGGCTTACCATTTGTCATCTGTACTTGGCTACGATGTGGATCAGCCTCGAAATCTAGCGAAATCAGTTACGGTAGAGTAATGGGAGTTTCATTAAAAGTAGCATTTTGTTTATTTTTTGTAAGTCTCTATCGCCTTTAATTTTTCTACTGTGTCGTCATAAGAAAGTGAAAATAAGCTTTCGTTTTTTCAACATATTCGACGGTTTCATTTCCGCGGGCTTGGCCGTATTGGGTATTCTTGTAATATTCATTAATAGCAAGTTTGGGCAATACTGCTTTGAGCTGATTCCAATGATAAGGATTTTTCCCCATGGAATTTGCTATAGCGAACGCATCCTGGAGGTGCCCGATGCCAATATTATAGGCGGCCAAAGCTAAGATTACGCGATCGTTAAAAGATATTTCATTGGGAAAAAACTTAACTAGTTTTTTTAAATACCGGGCTCCGCCTAAGATATTCTGGGCTGGATTGTGAATGTCTTCTATACCCAAATAATCAGCTGTGGACTGTGTAATCTGCATTAGCCCCTGAACGCCTGTGAAGCTGCGAGCGGTAGGATCCCAATGGGATTCCTGATAACAAACGGCTGCTACTAATTCCCACGGCAACCCATAGCGAGCGCCTGCTTTTTTAAAAAGTGATATGTAATCTGGCAGCCGAGACTGAGTTCTGAGTTTAAAAAGCTCCACATCGGTTTGCGTGAGCTCTTCGGTGTAGATTCGATAATGTTCGTAAATCGCTTGAATACGACCATCCCGAGAGGCTTTTTGAATCCAACTTCGCATTAGGGGACTCAAAAACGACTGAGTGTCTGCAATCATCCAATTAAGTGAAAAATTATCTTCGAGCTTAAATTTAAATTCGATTTGACTGAAGTCTTTAAGGTGAAAAAGGCCTTCTTTATTATTTGTTACTAAGCAGTCAGCTTTATGGCTCTCAATTTCAGAAAAGGCTCGGGACGTCGAACCATTCAGCCAGACCTGAATGCGAGCCTTAGGAATTTTCTTTTCCAAATCCCGATGAGAAACAACATTTTTGTTTTTTTCAAAAGAAATAATCTGCCGATTGGCTAGATCCAAGTCAGAATCCGCTTTGATAAGCTTGTTGCAAAAAACTGAAAGAGACGCTGATTCATAGTCGGGCCCCAAAATAACGCCATACGATTCTCCGTAAGCGCGCGGAAATCGCCCCGCGGCAATGTGCCCAACGCCTTGTTTAAAGGCGGTCATTAAATCATCCTCATTACGATAGGATTTAAATTCAATTTTTTTGCCAAAAGAAGTAGCGAAATCGAGAAGCAGATCGTGATCAATTCCTTGATCCTGATTTTTAGACTGGCCGGCATAGGATAGCGGATGCTTTAAAATTAAAACCTTCAATGTTGGCAGGTCATTCATCTGCTGAGCTTGTTGGTCAGAATAATAACGAGGACCTTCACAGTGAATGAGCCCAATCAGAGGCAGCAGCAAAAGTGTTCGAAAAAAAGGCATAGAGAGGCTTGCTATCCTACGGGAGTGCCGTGTTCAAGCAGCAAGATGTTAATAATTTGCTCAAGTA
>JAYVPD010000021.1:0-2746 GCA_043757515.1 Pseudobdellovibrionaceae bacterium | reverse complement strand
AACATAATAAAAGAATTCTACAAAACGGGAAAGCGACTGCCTGATTTGAATTGGGTTCCCCTGAATTAAATTCAGCCCATCGAGTCATTTCTATCTTTCAATTTTAAATATTTACCAAATCGCACTATGAAAAAAATCTAATCCAATCATTCGCAAGCATTTTAAGCTATCAAGGCCTCGATTAGAAATTTTTACTAGTGTCAAAATATCCAGGCCCTAAGATTGCTATACACATTTCGGAAATCGAATTCTAAATAAAAGGAGCCATAATGAATCGAAATTTTTTAACACGTAGTCTTGTTGTAACAATTCTTGCAACAGGTTTGAGTTTTAATGTGCACGCAAATAATGCAGATACTGATGCCATAGTGGGAGCCATCGTCGGCGGCCTAATCGGAAATCAAATCGGCGGCGGCAACGGCAAAAAATTAGCAACTGGATTGGGTATCATCATTGGTGCCGTAGTTGGAAAAGATATTGGTAAAGACATTGATGAAAATGACAGACGAGCGCTTGAAGAAGCACAACGTAGTTGTTTTCAACAACCTATTGGACGCCAAACAGACTGGGATGGGAACACTTATGGATCCAGAACGGGATCTCACGGTAACTTTCGAACAACTCGCGAAGGTTACGTAAGAAGTGATCGAAACCAAGTTTGTCGTGAATATCAGTCGACAATAGTAACTCGTCAAAAAACAGAAACAAAAACGGGCATTGCGTGCACAAAGGGCAACGGGTCTTGGACTGAAGTTAATTCGAGTGACGTTGTTTTTCGAAATGGCGAAGAAGTCAGAACTGAAACAGTAACTGCTGGAAACAACAATCAAGATGGATACAATAGTCGTAGAGACAATCGCGATAACCGAGGTTACCATGGATCAAATCCTGGAAACCAAAATCAAGGTGGCTATGTAGTTCCGACTCCCCCTCCGCCTACCTCATATGGTAGCTATGCATCCTTGAGAGGCTATTGTTCGGATCAAGATCATCAAGAATTTTACGCAGCAAAAGCCTTTGCTTATTCCACATCAGGATTGAATTTGACGACTGATCAATCTGTTCAGTGGGCTTTGGATTATACTCGATCTCATCGTTGTGGTTCAATCAACGAATATTCTGCACGATTTAGAGCGTTGTATTCACTAGCTTACTCAACATCGGGTTTGAATATGAGTTCTAATGATGCGGCTGCTTACGCAAGTAAACGGGTTGAAACGGTTACAGAACAGCAAGTTCAACAAATTCGTGAAGTTTCGACTGCAGTTAAAAACTTTGTTTATTCAACTAATGGATTGAATAGAGATTCATCAACAGCAGCAAGAGTAGCTATGGCATGGGTTGACCGCGGGTATTGTGGAAATGCAAGCGAAGTAGAAATGATCCGCCAACAGTACTCTAAAGAATATAGCTTTGCGTACTCTACTTCAGGATTAAATATGAGTTCTAATGGAGCTCGTGATTATGCATTGGATAGAATATCTCGCAACACACGTTGTGCTGATCTTTTGAGATAATACTGTAATCAAAACAGTTTTTAAACGACGGGCTCTTAGGGGTCCGTTTTTTTTTGCAATTTTCTATATTCATTTGCGGTTATTAAACTCACCGTCTCGGTGCTTTGATCATAAATAATTTTTACGTCCCCACGACTAATCTGACGTTCGACTTGTTCTTTTTTCTTTAGGTAACCAACTTCTTGAACTCCATAATCAGTTCCTTCTCGCAAAATAAAATTTTCTATGACTCCGTTCAATGCGTCTTCAGATAAAAGTTTTGCATCGATTTCCACAGGGATTTCCACAGGCTTGTCATTGATACTATTCATAAAATCATCGTAACTACGATTGTTGGCAATCTCAATAAAAGAATGGAAAACCTCGAATTGTTGCCAAAACGAGGCTGAATTAACGCTTACACCTCTTATTATCTACGGGAATTTGATTTTCTAAATAATACGATAAACAATCAGATCTAACCTAGACAAGTAACTTTTGATAGGAGTACTCGTTCTCATAGCGACCATTTATAAAGGCGGCATTCTTTAACATCCCTATTTTTTCAAATCCTAACTTTTCATAAAGTGCAATTCCAGCTTTATTATACGTTCTAACGGTCAATTCTATTCGATGAAATCCATTTGCCTTTGCCATATCTAATGCGTGAATCATCATCTCTGTGCCTAAGCCTGAATTACAATACGCCAGTTGAATACTCATTCCCAGACTCGCGCAATGCTTAGTAAATTCTGCCATATTACCGACCAAACCCAAACCGCCAATAATTTTGCCATCTAATACAGCCGCTATCATAAATTTACCAGGAGCCGATAAAAAATCCGCCAATATTTTACTCTCTTGTTCAACAGAAAAGGTTTCCCAAAAAAAAGCGGATTGATTCATATTTCGAAAGGATTCCCTATGGGAAATTTTTAAATGATCTAACATCATTTGCGCGTCTTCTGCTGCGACCGAGCGCAAAAGCACAGACAGGTCGTTTTTAATTGTTACATTTTTTTCTTCTATTTTCATTTTAAACAAACAGGCTCATTATTAATACATCGACATAATTCCCATCTTCGTATTTCAATTCATTTTTTTGAATACCCTCAATTGTAAATCCTATTTTTTTATACAAAGCAATTGCGCGGCTGTTTGTGCTATGGACACTGAGCCCAACTTTTTCTATTGCACTGCTCTTGGAGGCCCAATCGATTAATGCTATTACCAACAGCTGACCAATACCC
>JAYVPD010000020.1:0-2750 GCA_043757515.1 Pseudobdellovibrionaceae bacterium | reverse complement strand
GTCCTTTTATTCAAAGGCCGCTACTTCCACCTATTTAAACAAAGCCCGGAGCCCCAAAAAGCTCAGGTCCAATATGTCGCAACTGACAATTTGGGATTCCTTTCTTGATCAATTGATCTTCGTGGAAGTATACTGAGGCCATGAAAAAATTGGTGTATTTCATTTTAGGTGTGCTTTGCTCCTTTTCAATCACGCCAGCATACTCAAAGACCCACTCATTGAGCGCGGCCGATGCAAAGCAAGTGGAAGCTAACTATAACAAATTAGCGGTCGACGGTCAGACGTGGGAACTACAAAGGGACCAGGCATTTAAAGTCGAACTCAATTCTGGAAAGCTCAAAGACGTGGTATTTGCACCCTTTAAGGGCAACACCATTCAACTCGTCCTTACTACACCGGGAGGTAGATCAATCGTGCAAACGTTGCCGAAATCCGATCTCGCGGTCGTCAATATATTTTCATTTTCAAAGGTTGATGCTGTTTCCTTCAAGGATATTAACGGTGACGGCACTAGAGATATTCTCGTGCTCTCCACATACTTCGATTCACGTCCGGTTCAAGGAGAAGGCGTCGGCGGAGGAACCACAAAAGTTGGATTCGCATTTGTCAGCCATAAAGATAAATATACGCTCAACGAGGCTTGCGGGGAAAATGTCGCAAGCATTGCGGAACTCGAAAAATGCCTTCGCGAAAATCTCACAAAATGATGTACACTAAAATGTACTGTGGCGTTCTTTGATAGACTCGACTAGGTAACCCCTTGTTACAAATACAAACGGCGCACAGTTTTGCTAGCGCCGTTTACTTTTTATTTTTCAATTCTTTAGTCGAACATAAAGGTTCACTTATCATTGAAGTACTCGTCAGAACCTAGAGATATTTGGACTTATGTATTAATTAGCGACTACATTCACCAGGGGGAGATCCGGCGAGTTTGAGTTTGACTGTCCATCTTTAAATGGACAGAATTATTTGATGCTCAAACAACTCTACTTATTAAGTTGTCTCCTAAGCCCCTCGGTTTTTGCTCAATCGCAGAAGGAAAAATTAAATAAAGCCCTCCTATATCGCGATAAAAAAGTAGTCCAGGCAATGGTTAAAGCGGGAGCAGATCTCAATAAAGGCGGCAATGGGTGGCCTGCTCTATTGACGGCTTATAAAGTATGGTGCGATTTTGATGATAATATCAAGAAGTCTCAACAAATACCCGTAAATCCGCAGATTCAAAAGTATTTGGAAGAAGAGGCAAAAAAGAACATAGGTAAGCCGAAATTTCCTGAGTTCCTAGATTTTTTGTATAGCTTGGGCGCGAACCCGAACCTTTCCACCTGGTCGGGAAACAAACCCATTCTAAACATGTTGATCGACGGACGGTGTCCGATTTCAGAGCCGATTATTCATTTGATCAATCATAAAGCTAATCTCACTGCAGCCGATGGCCAGGGAAATACGGCCCTTCACGCCGCGGTCGATGCCGACCAA
Source organism: Pseudobdellovibrionaceae bacterium (assembly GCA_043757515.1). GTDB lineage: Bacteria > Bdellovibrionota > Bdellovibrionia > Bdellovibrionales > Bdellovibrionaceae > UBA2316. The sequence goes on along the minus strand of JAYVPD010000020.1, from coordinate 1,268 downwards.
GAAAAGTTCGTAAAACTTCTTATCGAGAATAAGGCAGACCTGAAAGTTAAAAATAAGGCCGGTCAAAATCCATTAGATCTTGCCATCTTATCATTTCACACTGTCTACGCCGACGAAATGATGAAGGTTGGGGGCACAACCTCCAAACCTGCTGCCGAACTTTACAAAGAGCGCGGACGGGATCGCAATGATGTTCAACTGCGCACGATTCGCTTAATGCCAGAAGGAGACGAAGCACTAGTTTTAGTTAAGTCTGCAATGGCAGGAATTCAGATCGGTCAAAAAAGAATGATCAACTTAGAAGCCCTTGGAGAAGTTAAATCGATCCAACTCCGCTTGGTTGATCTAAAAAGTAAACTTTTGCCTAACGAAGTCAGTCTAGTTCAGAAATCAAATTTCAAAGCGGAGGTGAATGAAATTTGGAGTTTCCAAGTCCCGCCAGTCCCTTTCAGATTTTGGGTTTTTATTCAGAATCTCGACGGGAAATTCACCGTGAACCAGATCGAACCGGAAGTCATGACACCGGTGCCGGCCTCTAATCAAAAATCGATCGCGCGGCCAAGAGATCCGAAAGAGATGATGAGCTACTGGATAAGCAGATCACTGGGATTTGACATCAAGGTCAACAGCTCTCCGAAGCCGGAAGACCTCTCGCAGCTCAATGGAGTTTGGATTGAAGCTAAAGATTTAGAAGGATTTGTTGCTGCCAAAAAGAAGGGTCAGGAACCTCCGCCAAGTCTTGAGGCCTTCCAAAGAAGGCCACTTTTTGAAATCAGTTCTTCGAGTTGCAAGACCAGGGGATTGGGGGACGAGCAGGAATGTAAACCAGTGATCAAAGACGGCATTGTGCAACTTCAAGAAGTTCTAGCCAAAAATGATCCCATGGCGGGCTTTGGTGAAGGAGGGTACCAACTCTATCTTACAAGTGCAGGCCCATTTTTGGGCCATCGCGATTCCGGGCCAGCTCCGCTTGTAAAACTGGGTAAAAAGGATGATGCAATCCCAGCCATTAGCACTCTGTTTAAGCGAGACTTAAAGATGACCATGAACCCGAATCCAAACGCTCAAGACTTTGAAAAACTAGTGGGAACTTGGAAATTTGATTCGAAGTTTCCGGAAGGTGCTTGGGGTCCTTCGAGGAAGCCTGTTGTAGAATCTTTTGAGATTACCGTACATCATCGAAAGTCCCGACATTTTCAAAAAGAAAAAAAGAGGATAATTTTAATTCACGAACACAAGGAGGTGTCGAATGGATTTAGGGATACTAA
>JAYVPD010000019.1:0-10185 GCA_043757515.1 Pseudobdellovibrionaceae bacterium | reverse complement strand
GAATACCAAGAAAAATTTTATGCAACTGGAAAAATTCCCGGTGGTTATTTTAAACGGGAAGCCAGACCCAGCACAGAACAAGTTCTGATTGCTCGATTAATCGACCGACCTTTGCGTCCTTCGTTTCCTGAAGGTTATAAAAATGAAACTCAAGTTGTAGCGACTGTATTAAGCGCCGACGGATCGTTTCCAATAGAAATTTTAGCCTCGTTAGGAGCGTCTTCAGCGCTTCACATTTCTGATATTCCATTTAGTGGACCAACAGCGGCACTTCAAGTGGGTCGTGTAGACGGGCAGTTCATCGCAAATCCAACTCCCCAGCAAATGGAAAAATCTGATCTTGATGTTATCGTTGCAGGAACTCGCAATGGTCTATTGATGGTTGAAGGTGAAACCAAGTTTGTAAATGAAGCGGCTGTATTGGGCGCTTTAAAATTTGGCCACGAAGCTTTGCAACCTTTGTTAAACGCGCAAGATGAATTGCGTGAAAAGACAGGATCAAAAGCCAAACGTAAATTCGAACCTAAAAAAATCGACGAAACATTCCGCAAAAATGTGGAAACGTTGTTAACTCCTGAAATTCAAAAAGCCTTTAAAGTAAAAGAAAAGATGGAGCGCTACGCAGCCGCGGATGAAGCCTACGACAAAGCCTACATGGCCTATGTTGAAACCATCACTGAAAAAGATGTACGTGCCGAACGGACTAAAGACTTAGATACGATTCTTGAAGATGTGAAGTACAAGATATCTCGCGCTTTGATTTTAGATAACAAGATCCGTTTGGATGGACGTGATACAAAAACAGTGCGACCAATTTCGAACGAAGTGGGTTTTTTACCACGCGCTCACGGATCTGGTTTATTTACTCGCGGAGAAACTCAAGTATTGGGTACTGTAACTTTGGGTACTGGCGATGATGAACAATCCGTAGATGCCCTTAATGGAACTATTAAACGAAAATTCATGCTTCATTACAACTTCCCTCCATTTTCAGTAGGTGAAGTCGGTCGTTTTGGTGGACAAGGTCGCCGAGAAATTGGCCACGGAAATCTGGCCGAGCGCGCGTTGAAGCCTGTAATTCCAGACCAAGCTGTATTTCCCTATACTATTCGAATAGTGAGTGAAGTTTTGGAAAGCAATGGATCCTCTTCGATGGGTACGGTTTGTTCTGGTACGCTTGCGCTTCTTGATGCCGGCGTTCAGATTAAAGGCAACGTTGCGGGTATCGCGATGGGCTTGATCAAAGAAGGCAATAAGTACGCAGTTTTGAGTGACATTTTAGGTGATGAAGATCACTTGGGCGATATGGATTTCAAAGTAGCGGGAACATCGACTGGAATCACGGCTTTGCAAATGGATATCAAAATCGATTCTGTATCGTTTGAAGTGATGGAGCAAGCTCTTGAGCAAGCGCGTGTTGGTCGCTTGCATATTTTAACTGAAATGGAAAAAGTAATTAAGTTAGCTCGTGGTCAGATTTCTGAATTTGCTCCTCGAATTGAAACTATCAAAATCAAGGTAGATAAGATTCGCGAAGTGATCGGTGCCGGCGGTAAAGTTATCCGCGGTATTACAGAAGCCACTGGCGTTAAGATTGAAATCGAAGACGATGGAACGATTCACGTAGCTTCGAGTGATCCTGAAGCAACTAAGAAAGCCCTTGAGATGATCAATGCCATTTGCGCAGAAGCGGAAGTCGGCAAGACCTACAAAGGCAAAGTGGTTAAGATTGCTGAATTCGGAGCCTTTGTTGAAATTTTCCCTGGCAGCCAAGGATTATTGCACATCTCTGAAATTGCAAATGAGCGAATCAAGCAGGTCACTGACGTTCTTCAAGAAGGCGAAATGATCGATGTGAAAGTTCTTGAAGTAGATCGCGCGGGCCGAATCAAATTGTCTCGTAAAGCGTTGTTACAGTAATAAAAAATGCCATTACCAAAATATAAAAAAACATTACTCGATAGTGGTGCAACGTTAGTAACGGAGCACCATTCGATGTCACTTTCCTTTTCTGTGGGATTTTGGCTGGACGTGGGTTCCCGCTATGAAACAGAAAAACTTTCTGGGATCACTCATTTTTTAGAACATATTGTATTTAAAGGCACTAAACGTCGATCGGCTTTTGATATTGCAAAATCCTTAGAAGCTTTGGGCGGTGATCTGAACGCCTTTACCAGCAAGGAACACACTTGTTTTCATGGTTTGGTATTAAAAGACGACTGGAAAGAAGCCGTCGATGTGTTGGTGGATCTTGTTTCCAACATGAAATTTTCCAAAAAAGATTTTGCAAACGAAAAAAATGTAATCATCCAAGAAATCGCCATGAGCGAAGATCAGCCGGATGATATTATTTACGACTATATGTTAGAACCCGTTTTTGCCGGACACACCGTAGGGCGGCCAATATTGGGGTCTATAAAATCGGTGTATGGATTTAAAGAAAACAATATTTATGACTACTACAATGATAACTATCACGGCTCAAATTTAGTCATTAGTTGTGCCGGGAATTTAAATCATGATAATATTGTTGATTTTTTAAATAAAAAATTAAAAGCGCGAAAAACTAAAGGCGAAATGGCCAAAATCGGAACCAGCCGACCTGCTTTTTCAAAAGCTATGATTGCCAAAAATAAGGCGACTGAACAGACTCATGTTTTAATGTTGTTGCCATCAACATCGTTTCGCGATGATTTGCGAATGGAAGCGTTTATTGTAAATTCGGTATTGGGCGGCGGCATGACGTCACGATTGTTTCAAAGTGTTCGCGAAACCAAAGGCCTTGCGTATTCAATTCAAAGTCAGTTGCATACTATGTCGGACGTTGGATTTATCACCATTCATGCGGCCTGTGATGGTAAAAAATTAAAAGAACTAGTGGAAACAACACACAAAGAACTTCGTAAATTGAAAGCCAAAGGATTGACCTTAAAAGAAGTAAATTTCTTTAAAAGTCAGATTAAAGGTGGAATTCTATTGGGATCTGAAGATGTTGAAAACCGGATGAATAGTATTGCAGTTAATGAACTGATGTTTAAAAAACCAAAATCAATTGATGATATTCAAAAAATGATTAGTTCAATTAGTGTAGATTCAGTGGCTAATTATTTAGACCAGCATATGGATTTGGATTTATTGTCTGGGGTGTTGTTGGGTCCTAAGGTGGAAGCAAAACGATCTTGGTGGTCGAAGCTCTAAAATAAAACTCGGACGGAGGTTTGTAATGAAAATTAAACTACAAAAATGGCCTCATTTCAAAGGTGATATTCCCGCTTATCAATCAAAAGGCTCCAGTGGACTTGATGTTCGCGCACAGATCGACAAAATGATCGTGTTAAAGCCAAATGAACGGGCGCTGGTTGCAACCGGTTTGTCTTTTGAGGTTCCTGAAGGCTTTGAAATTCAAGCACGGCCTCGAAGTGGCTGGGCGATAAAGCAAGGCATGACGTTGCTTAATGCTCCAGGTACCATTGATGCTGACTATCGCGGCGAAGTTAAAATTATCCTAATTAATTTGGGCCAAGAACCCATAGAAATTCGCGATCAAGATCGTATCGCTCAACTAGTTGTATGTCCCATCATTCAAGCAGAGATTGAAGTTGTCACAGAGCTTGAAAATACCGATCGGGGCCACGGCGGTTTTGGATCTACCGGTAAAGTTTAGTGGTATTTTAATTTGTTCAGCCAATAGAAAGTTTTTCTTGCAGTTTGGGTCGCTTGGATTCTAAAAGGTATCCATTTTTTGAACACTCAACCGATTGTAAAGCCACACTAAGAATATCAGAAACCATAGTGCGCCGACCAGGCGGATAGCGCGTTTCTTTGTCATTTTGAAATTCTCGGTCAGTCCAACAATAAGCAACATACCAGTAAACAACAGGCCTACAATACTTATTGGGGGAATGTAATTGGAAGCGATATGAAATATAAAAAAAGGAAAATTCGCAAATATAACAAGTGTTAAAAGTGTAACAAAATCGACTGAACGTTTTTCGAAAACTTGAAAGTAATAGTAAATAAACGAAGAAAGTACCAGGGTCAAAGTCATTGAAACAAAAGGGAAAGCTAAAATACCAAAAAAAATATTCCATATCTTTAGACTTATTAGCCCAGCTAAAGTTCCTGACACAATAGAAAAAAGAAAGTGAACCAGTACAATGTTTCTAAGCGACCATTTGGGTAATCGTTTGATGTGTTCGACAGGATTTTTAAAAAACCAAATTAGAAAAACGATACTTTTTTTGGATTTGTACTGGAGGTTATTGAATGAAAACATGAATTAGAAATACCCCATAAATATAAAATTCAAACCCATCGACCCTTTGTCAAATTCATTTGAAACGAGCAAACTGCGATAATTTAATTCAAGCCCCAATAGCAATGGCGAATTAGGTAAACTGGAAAGCAGGCCCACCCCGGTAATCAAGGCAGGATTTTTTGATTCTAGATTAAATCCCGTAGTTTCATCCGAGAGGCGAATGGTACGAGTGCTTACTCCCATAGAAAGTCTGCATTCGAGCGATCCCATTAAATAATTTTTATAGCCGATTTTAAAATCAAGTTCCTTAAGGTAGAGTTCTTTGTTTTCAGTTTTACTGGTTCCAAAATTTCGAAACGCTGTCTCTGAATACCAATGATCAGAAAACAAATCCATTCCTAAGGAAATTTGTAAACCGTTGTGATAAAAACTGGGTGAAAGGTCACTGGCAATTTTTGTATAGGACTGGATAAGTGCAAAAGACGGATAGAGATAAATTTGATCCCAAGGGGAAGCGGCTGTTCGTTTGACGAATTTGCGCTGTTTCGTTTTAATTTTATCTAAAAGTTCTTCGTACGAAACCTCTTCGGTTTCAGCCTGCTGTGAGTAGGCTATTTTGGGAAACGAGAGAAACAATAAAATAGGTACTAATAGTATGGATGCCTTCATTAGTTATAGTTTAAATTAAATTTAAGTAGCATAAAATGCTTTAATTAAAACTAGACTTTGGCTGTGTCTAGATTTAGTTCGATTCCTTAGATTGAATGCCTATTCAAATCTGAGATCGAATATAATAAACCTATGGGTCACGGTGGGTTTTGTGCTTTTTGTAGGTCTCCTAAAACATACTTTAAACGTCGGCGTTTAGGGTTCTTAAATTTTCTAGTCGCCATGATTTGTGCAGCAGCCATCAACTTTATTTTTACCGACGGGATCGATTTTCGTGTTTTTGTTATTTTTATCGCTAATTTATTTGTAATTGAATTTGCCTTGAAAATTCGCTGGCGCATGTCGCTGATTTGTCATGAATGTGGTTTTGACCCCATAATCTACAAACGCAATCCCGAATTGGCCTGTCAAATGGTTAAAACTAAAACTGACACACGCCGCGAAGACCCAATAAAAAACCTGTTTTTTCCCTTACTGATTCCTAAGCGCAGAGAACTTAAGAAAGTGGGCCTGAAAAGCTGAGTAAAAAAATATAGTTACAACTTGAATCTGACCCAATTTATATTACTATTGACCCCATGTCTAAGGGCTTAGTGATTATACCCACATACAATGAAAAAGAAAATATCGAACAGATCGTTCGCGCTATTTTGCAGCAGGCCCTTCCGTTAGATATTTTGGTGGTTGATGACAGTTCGCCAGATGGCACTGGGGACATAGTTAATCGTCTGGCTGGGGAATTTCCTGGGCAAGTGAATTTGCTGACTCGATTGAAAAAAGAAGGCTTGGGGCGGGCTTATTTATCTGGTTTTAAATGGGGACTAGAAAAAAACTATTCTCATCTAATTGAAATGGACGCTGATTTTTCACATCGACCAGTTGATTTGGCCAAACACGTCACTGAGTGGGACAAATTTGATTTTACAGTGGGTTCTCGCTATGTGCCGGGTGGCCAAACTGTAAATTGGGGTCTACTTAGAAAGTTTATTTCTCGCGGTGGCAGTTTGTATTCCAAAATTATTTTGGGCTACCCAATCAATGACTGGACCGGCGGTTTTAATTGTTGGAAAAATACGGTTTTGAAAGGGATTGGATTAGATACCGTTACGTCTAATGGCTACAGTTTTCAAATTGAATTAAAATACAAAGCTAGCAAAAAAGGTTTTAAAGTTATAGAAGTGCCCATTGTTTTTGAAGATCGACGGGTTGGAAAAAGCAAAATGTCGATGAAAATTGTGATCGAAGCTTTTTATAAAGTGTGGCAGATAAAGTGGGCTTAAAATTAGTAGTTTTGGCCCTGTTTTTTGGGGGTGAGTTGTGGGCTCAGTCTCAAGCCAATTCCCAAAGCGTAATTGCCGAAGTCGTTGGCGAATTTCCTTATGCTTATGAACAGCCAGATTTTGATTCCCCAGTAATTGCTAATCTTAAGCCCGGGACTTTTTATTACGTGTCTAAACAGCAGTATCCTTTTGGATTTCATAAAGTTCAATTGCAGAAAAATAAAGCGGCTTATGTGTCGTCTTCGGAAATTAAAATAGTGTCGGCTGATTATATTAAACAAAAGAAAAAATTCAAAAACGATCCAAAAGCGGCAGCCGATGAATTGGTTAAAGAAAAGCAAGAACAAGAAGAAAAAGCGACTAATCAAAAACCAATTTATGCCTCAAGATATCGTGGTTTAATTATTGAAAATCAAAATTTCACAGAAGACACGATGTCAAAAACAAGAAGCGCACCATTGTTGTTTTTTGGTTACCGCCAGGTGGGCTATAACACATTGTTTTCCGGGGAAATGTCGACGGACGCTGCAATATTATTTCATTCAGGAGCGCCCGAGTATTACCAGGATATCACGGGCTATACAGCCGGTGGTTGGATTGTAAACGCACATTTTACCTTTGATATGATCGTTCCTATGGGACCATCGCGAATGCTAAGTTATGGCTTTGGTCCTATGCTTAAATATTCGCACTTTGAAACTTTTTTAAAAAATACCTCAGGGGCCGGCAGTACAAGCTACACCTTGGACGATTTGAATTTAGGGGCGGTATTGAGGGTGGGAGTCGCGGTTCGCTGGGGGTCGGTTTCGATCAGATCGGATGTGAAATATTTCATCGAATCTACGCGCTATGTTGGTATAAATCTATCAACTCTGTTTGTATTTTAAGCTGATCATTGCTAAACAGCCTCATGTCCAAAATTTCATACTTAAACAAGCAAGTTATCGATCAAATTGCCGCGGGTGAAGTCGTTGAAAGACCCTCACATCTTGTAAAAGAGTTGATTGAAAATTCAGTGGATGCCGGCGCGACTAAAATTGAAGTTCGATTCGATGATGGGGGCCGAAACATCGTTGTTCAAGACAACGGAGTTGGAATTTCCGGGGCTGATCTAGAATTGGCCTTGGATCGTCATAGCACCTCTAAAATTAGCGAATACGAAGATATATGGAATTTATCTAGCTATGGATTTCGCGGCGAAGCGCTGGCTTCTATTTCGGCGGTGGCTGATTTTGAAATAGTGTCTAGGCGTGTGGATTCAGAAACGGCCCATAGGATCCAATCTCGATTTGGTGACAAGACAATGGTAATGCCAACCCAGTCGCCAGTTGGCACACTAGTAAGAGTATCCCAGTTATTTGAAAATACGCCTGTTCGAATTAAATTTTTAAAAACGGCTGGGTATGAACATAGTTTGATTAAACAAGTCGTAAAGGCGCTGGCATTAATAAACTACAAAGTTGAATTTAAAGTTTATGACAGTCAAAAACTTGTATTTCAAATTCCTGTGGCAGGAACTTTACTGGAACGAGCGCAGTGGCTTTTTGGCAGCGATAAGGTATTTTCAACTAAACATGAAGTCGACGGCTTTGAAATTGAAATCGCTTATATGAGCCCCTATGATGTTGAAAAAAATGGAAAGAACATTTGGATTTTTGCTCAAAATCGCTGGGTTCAAGACAAAATGATTCAAAGTTCAATAATGGAAGCATTTAAAAATCTGCTTATGCACGGCGAATACCCTCGGGTTGTCTTGACGATTAACTGTCCTAAAGATTTTGTGGACATCAATATTCATCCAACAAAATCGCAAGTAAAGTTTGTGGATTCTCAAAAAGTTTTCAAACTCGTTTATAGCACTTTGGAAAATGCATTGTCAGTGGGGCCTTGGAAAAATATGGTATCGGCAAATGGCGCCCAAGCTGGCGAAGCCAATCGCGAAAATGAAGCGTGGTCAAGCCGGCCGTATTCAGAAGTTTCCCTAGGCAGTGCCTCGCAGCCAAGTTTTAAAGATCCGCAATTATTTTCGGCGCAATTCCAGAAAAAAAGTTTTCCATTGGACGATAGAAATCGATCGACACCTTGGGATTTACTGGCTAGTCGGCCGGTGGATGTTCAGGTGCCTGTGGTAGGCGAACGTTATTGGCGCCAGTATCAAGTAATCGGCCAGATTGATTTGACCTACATTGTCTGCCAAGGCGCTGATAAAATGGTGCTAGTCGACCAACATGCCGCCCACGAGCGCGTGTTGTTTGAAAAACTATTGGCTCAATTTCGTGCGGGGACGGTCACAGTTCAAAATTTGCTAATTCCAATTTCTATGGATTTTGATCCAGTACAAATTGAATCCCTGCTGCGACATCAAGAGCAGATTTCCAAAATTGGTATTCAGTGGGAACAGACCGGTCCGTCTTCGATCTGTATTCTGGGCGTACCTATGCAAATCAAAGAAAATGCAGTTTTGACGCTTTTAAATCAATTTATAAACGAAGCGGAAAACGTATCAACGAGTTATGTTTTTGAAAATCGTGTTAAAGATTTTGTGGCCACCTTGGCCTGCCATTCGGCGATCCGTGCGGGTCAGAGTTTGAGTGTGCTTGAAATGGAAACGCTTTTAAGTGAAATGGACGAGTTTCCCCTATCTAGTTTTTGCCCCCATGGACGACCCGTAAACTTAGAATTTTCGTTTAAATACCTAGAGAAAGAATTTGGCCGAATCAATTAAAAAAGTCATTTTTGTTCAGGGGCCTACCGGGGCAGGTAAGTCACGGTGGGCACTCGAGCATGCAAAACGAATTCCCAATTCTTGTATTGTGAATTGTGATAGTGTTCAGATTTACAAGCATGTTGATATTGGCAGCAATAAGCCATCAGCTGAAGAAATGCAGGCGGTGCCGCATTATTTATACAGTCATGTCGAGTTTCCAGATTCCATAACGGCGGGCCAGTATGAACGGCTTTTTTTTTCAACTCTTGAAAAATTAAATGAAAAAACTGTTTTTGTGGTTGGTGGCACTGGGTTTTATTTTCAAGCAATAGAAAAAGGAATGTATCCGGTAACGTCCGTCCAAAACGAAATAAAGCTAGAAACTCAGCAGAAAATTGTCGAGAAGGGATTTGGCTATCTGTTTGATTGGGTCCAGAGGGAGGATCCAAAATATGCGATGAAACTCTCTAGAAACGATCATTATCGCATCGAGCGCGCCTACCAGTTGATGCGATCTGAAGGTAAATCCATCACTTGTATTCAAGATGAATTTGAAAAAACAAAAAGACCGTTTCCTTATCTGCTTTTAAAAATCGGGATCACTGAGGAAAAGGAAAACCTAAGGCCGATAGTTTCAGCGCGAACGGACAATATGATCGCCAAGGGACTTATTCAAGAAGTAGAAAAATTGGTAGCAGGGGGAATGGTCCAATGGGATCCGCTCAATAGCGTTGGGTACAAAGAGGTGGTTCGCTATTTATCCCAACCGACAAATCAAGCAGAATTAGCCAGCGAAATTAAAATGAATACTATGAAGCTTGTTAAAAAACAAAAAACGTGGTTTCAAAAAGATAAAGAGGTTGTTTGGCTAAACGCGAAGCAACTTAATCCTGAAGTGTTTTTGAGTTTTTTGAAGTCTTAGTATTATTTTTGCATTCTAACTAGCCAACTGGAAACGTAGCCAACAAAGGTGGGGGCAGATCCAATCGAGCACAACTTGCTCTCAGTCTGACCTTTGGCTTTACAGGCGGAGATTCCTGTTATTTGATTATCGTTGGAATCAACTTGGTTCCAGGTTGTATAGTCTCGAGTTCGCCAAATTTCAGACTTGGTAATGGGAAGAATAAAGTCATAAATGAAAATTCTTCCGAAGGCAGTGATGGCAACGCCGTGGCCGTCGCTCTCATTGCCGCCCAGCTGTAAATCCAGTTTGCATGCCGGTTCCGTTGCAAGGGCTCGCGGTATAGAAATTTAAACTGTCTGTTCCTGTG
>JAYVPD010000018.1:0-10193 GCA_043757515.1 Pseudobdellovibrionaceae bacterium | reverse complement strand
GCATTGTTGTATCGGGTTCAAGATATCCTCCTTACGGAAATTATTAACTTCTATTGTTCATTCTTAAATACAAATGGGTACGACACTTCAGCCGTTGTCCCATCTGGTGGATCTGGAAACACAATGGTCGCTAGTCGATCGGCAATACATCTCTCGATTGCACGATTTCCCAATGTCGAGTTCGAAACTCGGACATTTCTAGCGACCCCGTTTTCCACGATATCCCACTTTAAAACTACTTTACCTTCTAGACTTCTTCGACCACTTTTATCGAGTCGATTCAATTCAGAGTTGTAACAGCCACGAATCAAATTCAAATTATGTTTAATACGCCGACGAACGGCTTCTTTGTCTATCGATCCCTGAAAGGCTTCTTCTGTTCCACCAGCCTGAATCGCTACTGACGTTTTATCTCCAAAGCCTTCTGTATTGCCATATTCACTCTGCCCACCGGCGCGACCTTTTGTGCCTATTCCAGCAATACCTTCAGTTGCAGTTCCTTTTCCACCTTTACCGGTGTCTTTAAACTTTGAACCCAAATCGTCGCCTTCACGATTTTCACCCATTCCAGTTGAACCAGTGGCCTTGTTTGCATTTCCTAAAATATCGCCGGCCCCCTGAGATGCTTGATCTAATTTGGATCGAACACCACCTGATCCGAATGCACTAAATAATCCCATTTTATTAACGTCTTTTGATGAACTTTGCATATTCGCGCCTGCCGCTTGCCCAATTTTAACAGCGCCACCTTGTTTGGTAGACGTAAACTTTTTTGGTCGATTTACGTTTTTAGGATTTGGCGCTACTTCGACTGCTTTTTTTACGACTTGGTTTTGTTGGCCCTTATTTTTAACATTCAACTGGCCTTTGTTTGTGGCGTCTTTCTTTTCTTCAGCCATTTTAACTACCTTAGGCGGCTCAGGAGGAGGCGGATTCTTTTTTTCAATCTCAACCACTGGAGGTGGAGTCGGTGGAATTATTTTTTCAACTTTTACTTTCGTTTCATTAAATAAAACCTGTGCCGTGTAGGTTGCTTTTTCTTCTTCTGGAGGCTGAAGTTTAGAGGTCATTGTCGCCACATAAAATGCGAGCATACCAGAAATTATCATGGCGATTAGCAAGCTCCCAAATTCAGAACTGGACAATAACAATGGCGCAAATGGAACAATGGGCGTCGATTCAACATGGCGCACATACAGAGTCAAATTATTATCTGGCAAACGCACCCACAAAAGTTCATTTTGATCCACTCGAACCTGAACACCTTGAGCCATTCGAATTGCTTTTCCGGTTCCAATTAAAACGTCTTCTTTAGTTGATGCTTTAGCATTTATTATTTCAATTTCAGAACCCGCCGGAAGTAACACTTTCAGCTGCGCGCCCATGTCAATCAAAGGCCAGTTCAAGGGCACCGCATGGGTCGGAATAAAAAGCCCACTATCCTGAGAGGAATTTGTCCTTACAACGCCTTTGGCTTTGAAATGATAGGTTTGAATTATTCTTTCATTCCACGCTACGTTAACTTCTACCAAATTTCCACGTGTCGGGGACAGATAGGACTTTAAGTCTTTTATTTCATTTCCAGGGGCAAATGAGTATTTTCTTTTTTTTGAAGCTTCTCTTTGAAATCCCTTTGAAGCAATTTCTGGTTTTCTTACATTTGCAGTGTTAGGCACACGATCGGGTGTCTTTTCAGTATTTTTTAAATTACTATGAGTTTTGTCATCATCAATGACTTTATCCAGGGCCTGAGTTTTTTCATCTTTGATCTGAACTGGTTTTTCGACCGGAGCCTTAACCGATTTTACTTCATTCGATTCTTTTGGTAACCCTACCGGCTTTGGAACTCCTACAAAAAATACGATTTTAAAAGGTCCGATTATAAGCTCGTCACCTGATACCACTGGTTCATCTAAAATGGCCTGGCCATTTTTAAAAGTTCCACTTTTGGAACCCAGATCGCAGATGTAATACCCGGCATCGCGCTTTTCAATCAAACAATGTATCGGCGAAACCGCATCGTCTAATAGATTTAACTGAGATTCTTGATTACTACCCACGACAATTTGATCAATATCAAATTGCTTCACTTCCTTAAGTTGATTAGATTTAAATACTCTTAAGATAATGGGTTGTTTCAATTAGAACTCCTCACTCTCTGAATATTTTCCGCATTATTTCTGAGTTCCGGAAGAAAATTTTCTCTCAACTTAATAAGCCTTTTGTAGTTAAAATTCTTTTTTTGAAATAAATAAAACAAATCTGTCTTTTGAGTAGAACCTTCAACAAGTTCATCTTCGAAATTCAACGTTGCCTTTTTATCTTTAATTTTTACATAGTTAGATTTGTTAGTCACGCTTGAGGTTTGAGCGGAACTCAACAAAGGTCTAACCAACATGATCACTAGAAACATAAGTAATATTTTTGATTTTCTCACTAGCTCTTCCTTTCAGCCATCGTTTGCAAATCTTGAAACTTTTTCTTGGCATCCTCTGGGACTCCCAAAAATTTTAGCTTCTTAATAATATCCAGACCCTCTTCATTTTTTTTCAAAAATTGTATCAATAAAATGGCATGATTAAACAAAATTCCTTTGTCGTTTCCGTTTTCTTTTAGAGCTTCACGATATATTTTGTCTGCCTTTTCATATTTCCCAGTTGCCGTTAACGACACCGCGTAGTTGCTTAACACTTTAGAATTTCGGTATCCCTTACTATAGGCGATTTCCAAAACAACAGCGGCCTTTTCAAAATCTTGCTCTACAACATAAAGCGAACCGGCATTGCTGGCGCTGACATAATCATTTGGATTCAGCTCAATAGATTTTTTAAAACTTTTGAGTGCTTCATTTTTGTCACCTAATGCTAACTGAACTATTCCCATATTAGACTGAATTTCATAGGAACCGGGTTCAACCTTCATGGCCCTTAGGAGCAAACTTTTCGACAAAGCATATTGGCCGCGCTTATAATACGACATCGCCATCGCATTTAAAGCTTTAACATCGTTAGGGTTTTTCATTAAAATAGTAGAACCTTCTTTTAAAATGTTCTCTTCATCTTGATTTTTAATGTGTTGATTTAGCTGGATATAAATTGGTTTTTCTACTGCAGAAACGGCCGCTTTGGATCCAGGCGCTGCGATGGACGTGACAGGAGCTTGAGTTTGCTTTTTACCCCCTCGAACGGGTGCCGGCGAGACAGCTTCTTCCACCAGAGCCGAGCGCTGCTGTCCAGCGTCTTCGGTGCCTGAATTGGTATTGTTACTATTTTTAGATTTACTAGAACACTGAACCATCATCGTAGACATAACCAGCACTAGAATTCCAAGTACGCTATTTTTCATAACGCCATCCAATTTATGAATCGCACATCTTGTTTTACTTCATCCGAATAATAATACTTAACAGGATCTATTGTGTTCATAAATTTTAGGGACTTTAAATAGTCATCGTTATAGGTTTCAAATTCCAAAGCCCTTTGCAGTGCCAATTTATGGCTGTCAGACGCTCGAATTCGAAATGGATCTGCAAGTTTTGGAAGCTGTTCACGATACTGCTTCTCAGTTGCCCCATCTAGACCTTTTGGCAAGGGAGCTTTCAAAATCGCATTTGCCATGTGTTCATTGGCCTCACCAAGCAAACTCAACGAACTAATAATAGAATCCGGGTGGTTCATTTTGACAACTTCATTGAGTTCTTTATTCAACTTATTCAACATGCTCACTTTTTCATCGACGGCTTTTTTTTGCTTTTCAGGATTGGCAGGAATTTTAATTTCGACAAAATCATGATAGGTATCTTTTGCCCGACCAAGCTTTATAATAGAAGCCCATTTAGCTCCCTTACTGCCGCCAAGTCTTTTTTGAACCGCTAATAATTTATCCTGATACGAAAATGCCTGACTGGAACCTTTCTTAGTATAAATTGTCGCTACCCAGTACAATGCTTCCACCAGATTTTCACCGTTACCAGGGTTGCTATCAATGTATTCCTTATATTTTTCTTGAGCCTTGTTCCACTGTTCAATTTTACGATAAAGTTCCGCAGTTAGAAATAAGATTTCTGTTCTCTCTTTTGTAGATTTAATAAGCTCGGAATACCCTTCGTAATCTTTGATTGCGCCGGAATACTGCCCCATAGATTCTTTCATTACAGCGATATTGTATACATAGTTCCTATTTACATCCTTTTTATCGCTTTCAGAAATCAGTTGTTTATAGAGTTTTATGGATTCATCGTAAAGAGCCGCGTCTTGATACAGTTTAGCCACAAACAGTTTTGATTTATTTTTCAAATCTTTATTGTCTTGCTTTGATTGTATAACTTGGAGGTATCCATTTTTTGCTTTTTCATTTTCGCCAGCTTTTTCATAGTTTACTCCAGCGTTGAAAAAAGCCGTAATAACGAGACTTGATTTTGGATTCTGGGCAGCGAATGCCATAAAAACGTCTGCGCTTTCTTTATATTTCCGACCTTGTTCTAAATCTTGGCCTTTTTTAAAGCTCGATTTTTCTAAGACCTCTTTAATTTCTTGACCTGCTTTGGTCCCAGCTAGTTTTTCATTTTTAAGCAATTCGCCAGCTGCGGTTTCTAGGCCGATGTAGTCTTTTTTCAAATTGAAAATATCTAAAAGTAAATTTGCGGAATATTCTGCGTACTTAGTGTTTGGAAATTTTTGAACAACCTCGCGAAATATTTTAGCAGCCTCATCGAAATTGTTAAACAAATATAGTAATCGCCCCTGCCTAAACTTAATTTCCACAGCTTTTTTGGAATTTGGCAGTTTTTCTAGGTACCAGGCCGATGCTTTCATGAACCTATCCACTGTCGGAGACAGCGGGATTGGGTCTAAACTTTTTGATTCGCGCTTAGAAAGCTCTTTGTCTGTAGGTAAACTCTTTTCGACAGCTATCAGAAGATTAGTTGCCGAGCCCTCATAAAATTTACTTTCAGGTGCATTGTCGACAATCCATTTGTATTGAATCCCAGCTTCATCAAAGCGTTTACTATCGTATAGCAGTTCTCCATAATAAAAATGCATATCTGCAGTTTGAGGCGAATTTGTAAATTCGTTAAGATACAATTGATAGCCTTCAGCTGCCGATTTCTGCGACCCAGATGTATGCGAATTTTGCGCCGTTTGATGTTGTTGCAAAATCCAAATTCTAAGAGTCTTTTCGCGCAATTTTACCGAGTTATCAACTAACTCTTTATTTGCCTGATTGGCTTTGTACCAATTTGAAGCCGGTCCATATTTTTGAATCCAACGATAAAGTTCACTTTTAAAATTTTGAGAATTTTTAGCATAAAAGTAGACTTGGACGATTTGATATTGAAATTCAAAGGCCTTGGGATCATCCGGTTTTTGTTCAATCAAATATTTAAAGGTTCTGTGGGCAGCGTCTTTGTACCCTTTGTCCAAGTAGTAATAGGCTAATTTTTCTAAATAAGAAAACGATTGATCGCCTACTAATTTTGAAAAATATTTAGAAGCTTTGTCAGAATCTCCAGCCGCCGCATAAAATACAACAATATCCCTAAGTGCTTCTACCTCTAGTTTTGCTTTCAATTGTTTTCGACTATCTCTGTCAGTCGCAATTTTATTCATTTGAATAATATGTTCCATGTATTTAAGGGCTTCTTGGCTTCTACCTAACCGATAAAGACACCAAGCTCCTTTATAGGTCGCCATAGCATTCAAACTATGCTTTGTGTTTTTAATTACAGGAGCATACCGCTTATAGGCTTCTTTCCAGTTTTCATTTTCAAAATAGAATTCGCCGAGTGCGAAACTGGCCTCATCAACAAACGAACTTTTGGGAAAACGTTCAGCCAATTCAGTATAGTATTTTTCCCCTCGCTTGGGATCATTCAATTCAAAGTAATTGAAACCCAGGAAATAGAGAGCTTGTGGAATTTTGGGATCATTTGAAAAGTCTTTTTGGAACCACTCATATAGTTGAACTGATTTTTTGAAATAAGTCTTAGCCTCTTCATTGTTTAAAACAGGCTTATTTTTTGTTTTGCCTTTATTGAATGCTAATAGTTTAGCATCGAAGTCCTTTTGGCGACGATAGTCCACCAAAGAGCCTTTTTCGACATACAATTCAGCCAGGCGCACCCACAATTCGCCTCGTTTATCAGAATCCTGGAATTTCTTTGTTAGTTTATATAACTCAGAAATCTGTTCATCCAATATTTTTTCATACTCAACAACCTCTGTTAGATTCTTTGAATTAATAATTTCATAGGATTTAGTTGGCTTGATGGCGTCTAAATTATGTTCCGAGTGATTCTTTTCAAAATTGACTTCATCGGACGGAGCGATTCGAATGGATCCTTTACCGCCCGAGGATAACTTTCCGCCTCGATTTTCTAAACCCACATTTGAAAACAACTCTCCCATTGTTTTTTTGGCGAAAACTCGCGTCGAAATGACTAAAATAAATAATGAGGTAAAAAGCTTAAATTTATTCACAACTTTGCGTTCCTAAATAGTGGTAGTTACCAATCTCATCTAACCAAAACTCACCTTTAAATGGATAAAACTCAAACCCGTTCTGAACATAAAATTCGCGATCGATTTGCGAATCTATCGTCTGAGGCAAGTCTTTGCCCGTAATTTTCTTTTTTGCCGAGTCTTTTTTGGAGCTCAATCGCTCATAGTTAATGAAACTTGCCTGTTCCCCAAGATCCTTCAATTCATCGCTCATATTTTGAAGATGAGCTTTAACCATTTCGCCAACTAGAATTTTAGTATTTTTGATTCTAGTATTAAGAACCCGAACAGAATACTGCCCTAAACCAGAAACTCGAAACGAACCACTAGTTTCAATTCGTGCTTTTTCTTCCTGGATCTTTTTTAAATAACCTAAGCTTCGCTTTACGTCGCCTTCTTCGCGAATATTTTTCAAAACCAAGTAGGGCAATTTGTATAAAACACTTTGGTCTTTTTGTTTGGCACCCAACGCTTTTTCTAATTCTAAGTAATAGTTAGCTGCCTCAGTATTGCTATTGATAAAACTTGAAATCTTAAGACGAACCGGTTCGTATATTGAATTGTATAGAGAAAGAACTTTTTCCATTTCATCGTATTTACAAATGTAAAGGTATACGATGGCCCTTAGCAACAGAGATTCAGGAATATAGAAATCTTCGTAGTAAGCTGAATGAAGTGATTGGAAATTTGAAAGCACAGATCTAAATCGGGCTCCTCGAAGCATAGCCCACGATTGCTCGAACAAAGCATCATGCCAATAATAGTGATCTCTTGGAACGTTCGCGTAGGCTTCAATTGCTGAATCCCAGTCCTGTTTTTGATAAAGAGCTCGCGCTATTCCCATTAAAGCTGACACTCGATTGGAATCCGTAACGCCACTACTTTTTCTATGATCTAAAAGCTGCTGAAAGACACTAATCGCTGGGTCTGGTTTATTTAATTCTAAATACGCTAAGGCTCGTAAATAAAGCGCTTGATTATTGTAGGTGCTGCCAACACCAACGTGGCTAAACGCTGTGACCGCATCTTCGAAGCTTTTATTTTTAAGTTTAATTTCACCGATTCGAAAATAAATCATATCTTTATTTTTCTCAGGAAAATCATTTACATCTACTTTTCCAATCGCATAGTTCAACAATGTGTCGTCGCCCAAGCTATCAGCTACGACCGACAATTCCTCGATAGCCTTTTTAAGATAACGATTATTATCAGATCGAATTACATCAACGAATTGATAGGCGGCTACCTGAGAATAATTCATTGCAACCAGCATTTTCCCCAAGATGTATTTTACCTGAGGCCGTTCACTTTCTATCTCTTTTCTTTTAACTAAATTAAATAGTGCTTGAGCAGCTGGTTGGTATTGCCCAGACTGCGCCAGTGATAGAGCATTGGACAGCTGCTGCCTCAAAGAAGAATCACGAATTCCCGTCGGTTGGCTCTGAACCACTTTCCTTTTAGTGTGAACTTGACCTTCTGAATAGACCGTTCCACAGACCGATAAAATTATAAACAACTTAAGTATTATGTTTTTCATCGGTATTTTGCCTCCGGAAAAAAGAAACTTGCGCCCGCCGAAAAGAAGAGATTATTAATCATCCCGTCCTCGTTTATCGCTTTAGCGCTAAAGAAATTCCAAGTAAAATCCCATCTAACAGCAAATGCTTTGTTTATCGCAAAAATTTGCCCCATAGAGACGTTAACTGTTCCGATTCCACTTTTTTGAGCCGTTTTGGTCTGACCGCCGCCTACACCAAAATAGAAATCAAACGGGACTATTTTTCTATTGAACCAAGTCAATTTCCCATAGATTGGAACCCAAAGAAGTGACAAACCCAAATATTCTTTAGTATAGCTTAAACTATCAGTTCCAATATTTTGAACTTCGAATAGTTCCTTGGTAGATTTTGCTTCCGACGAACTCAAGTTAAAGTACTGAAGTTCGATTCCAAGCATTTCGCTAAAAAAGTAGCTTCCTTTTAAAGTGGCTCCATAGGTATTGTAAAACGGATCATTTGTTGTCAGCGACAAACCAGCAAAAATCTGAGCCCGCCCAGTCTTGGGTAGGAATCTTTTCTGTAAAACAGAGACCTCAGAAAAAGGGACTAAATTAGCCAAATCAGAAAAATTATTTTCCTTTGATTCGGATCTGGGTTTTGCCGGTCGTTTGGCCTGCGGCTTTGGACGTGCTTTTTCCAATTCTAGTTCGATGACGTCAAGATCTTCGTTTTCATTTTCTTGAGCCTGAGCTAACCCTGGTAAAAGTATTACCGTATACAAAAGTAGGCTAACAAAAATGATCTGTAGTGTTTTCATATCTTTATCACCTAAGCCTTAGCTTCAAAATAAATAACTAACTCCAAGATCAATAACCGAAGTAATCGTAAGCCGTTCAGAGAAGTCAGAATAGGTCGGCGCGGGTTCATTGCAGGAATCGGTTGGCGAGTTTTTAATTCCTTCATGTTTACCCGTTTCACATTTTAAAAAAGGAATCGGCGCTTGATTAAGAAAAATTCTAAAATCAAAACGAAAAGAAAATTTCCTGTCGTAGTAAAATTTTTGACCCAATCCCACCGCAATACCTGGATACGTCTTATGCGAGTATTTAATCAAACCCCCAGCAAGGGATCCAAAAAAATGATAGTTAGTTACAGAGTTTTTTGAAATACTCATTTTTCCGTAGAACGCTTTCAGATTGTAATCAAAATAAAGGCTAGCCTCCGGCATCGGTGCGCGCGTAAAGTCCAATTTATATTCATCGAATAGCTGTTTTGCATAGTAAGACACGCCAGTAAAATTTTTGGCAAACATCAGTCCGTAAGCGTTTTCTTCCGTTGTATGATAGTATCCCGACAAACCGAGTTTGCTTACATTGGCGATTGGTTCAGTCAATGCCCAGCCATAAAAAAGGGCTCCTTCAAACTTGCTGGCAGTGATAATATTTCTATTTCGAACAGAATCATTGACGTCAAAAACAGGGGTCACGCTTTCTCGAGCAAGTTCCTCTGTTGGCAGCTGAATAAGCTCTTTGGGAAAAGCCGTCAGGCTTCCCAATACAACCGCAATGACAAGACAAAGTGTTTTTTTCATTTTGCGTTCCCTCTATAAAACCCATGAAGTAAAACTAAATCACAGATTTCTCGAACGGCACCCTTACCTCCGGGCTGTGTCGAAATAAAATCCGCCTTTTCTCTAATATTGGGACTGGCTTCTGGCACCGTGACACCAAAACCAGATTGTTCAATTAACGGCAGGTCAAATAAGTCGTCTCCCATATAAAGAATATCAGCATCCGTTAGCCCAGACTTGGCTTTAATGTCTTTGTAGGCCGGTACTTTATCTAACGTTCCTTCATAGAAGTAATTCATCTTAAGAATTCGTGCCCGTTCCCGAACATCGTCACTGTTGCTGCCGGTGATGATTGCCATTTGGTAGCCTCGCTCGCGAAGCATTTGAATTCCATAACCATCACGAACAGAAAAAGCGCGACGCCATTGGCCGACTTCGGCCATCCAAATATGGTTGTCCGTTAAAATTCCATCGACATCAAAAGCTAAGAGTCGAATTGAATTCAATTTTTTTTGAATTGTTGCCGTAATCGCATTCATCCTGTTTCTTCCAACATATTATTTTCATTCTGAAAAAATTAATACATGAGGGCAACAAATCCCTTTGATACAGGTCCAGCTACTC
>JAYVPD010000017.1:0-2759 GCA_043757515.1 Pseudobdellovibrionaceae bacterium | reverse complement strand
TTTTGATTGGCGTGACCACTCAGCTTTTGCGGACACAAAGTCAGATGCTAAAAATCATGGCCCAAAATATGGCTTACGATAACCGCAAAGAGAAACTTGCAACGCAGAACTTTCAGGAAAACTACCAAGGACTTTCACGCGGCTTCGATGGCCTTCCGAAAAAAACTGATCTGCCTCGCCTTGGGGGTGGCAAGTGATTCCGCATCTTGAGGTTCTAGGATCACTTGTTCGCGATCTTTATCAGGGCTTGAGCCAACTTTTTTATGTGATGCTGCCACTTGCGATTTTGTTCTCGGTGGTTTTTGGCTATCTAAAATCGGGTGATGCAAATTACCCTGACGTCATTAAGCGAAGTTTTGTTGCGGCCCTGTTGCTTGCGTCGTTTCCCGAAGTCTCAAATATTATTTTGGATATTTGCGACGGCATTGCTTTGAAGATCGACAATATGTCGGGCCTTGAGACGTTCATGCGAATGGCTCAGGAAAAATCCCACAGCTACGCAACGGCAAAGAACGTTTTGCTTCTAAAATTTGACGATCTTTTTATGGCCGTTTTAAGTTTTGGAAGTTTCATCATTTTGTACTTCGCAAGATACATCACAGTAGCGCTTTACTATTTCTACTGGGTGCTGCTGTCGATCTGCGCGCCATTGATGATTCTTTGCTACATCTTCCCAAGGACCGCAGGCATCACGGCGAATCTTTACCGGGGGCTTATCGAAGTCGCGTGCTGGAAGATCATTTGGGCTGTCATGTCGGCAATGTTGTCTTCGATTTCATTCGGAGACATTTACAAGACTGACGGAAGTTACCTCACGCTGATCATCATGAACTTTGTAATCGCAATCGCGATGCTTTTAACGCCAATGATTATGCGCTCGCTCATCGGCGAAGGGGTTCAAGCGACCGCCCAGACAATCGGAACAACGGCAGCCGTTGCGATGGCTGGATTGCCCGCGAAAATGATGACGGTCAAACAAGTCACCCGGCAAGAACTGTCATTTATGAAGTCCTATGCCGGTCAAAAGCTACAGAACATTCAAAGCAAATTTAACGGACCCAAAGGGTCCTAAAGGAGGTGCATTTATGAACAGAAAAATGACGTTACAATTAAGTGGTTATCCCAAAGCAATGCGCGAGTTCGCTGAAGAAAATCTAAACATCAAATTTCTCTGCGGAGCACTGCTGGGTCTCCTATTTTTGATGCTGATGCTTGTTCTGTATCTGGTGAAAAAAGGTCCAACGGTGATCGCGCTCGATAACACCGGATCAGTTGCCAGAGTCGAATCAAAAATCACCGATATTCAGATCGAATCAGCCATCAAGGAATATGTCGGCTACCGATATTCTTGGGACGATAAAACAATTTCTGACGAAATCGGTAAGGCAAAGTTCTTTGTTCTTCCGGCACTTGTTTCTGCATTCGAAAAATCTATGACGGAGACCATGAAGTTCGTTCGTGAGAAGAAGGTACGGCAGCGGGTATATCCAAAATCCGTATCAGTGGATTTGAAAGAAATGAAAGTCACTGTGCTAGCCGACAGAATCACAGAGTTCGACAATTTAAAAGCAGCGACAGAAATGCGGCTGAGTTTTAAATTTTCGACCGACGACCGTACCGTCGTAAATCCTTGGGGAGTCTATATTACAAAAGAAACTGAAGAGGCCGCGCGATGAGTAAAATTATCTCGGCTTTTTTCGGCATAGTTTTGTTTGTGTCTTCGGCTCATGCACAAGTTCGTAATGTAACGGTCAAAAGTGATGACATTTTGACCGTCAAAACTGCACTCGGAATCGCAACGATCATTCAACTTCCTGAAACGATTGGCTCTGCCATCATTGGCGATCAATCGGGATTCAAGGTCGAATATCTTGATCGGGCGGTTACGATTAAGCCACTTCGTTGGGGAGTGAAAACGAATTTGTATCTCGTCACTGAAAAGCGGCGCTATAATATTCGACTTCTAACCCTGTCGCAAGCATCTGCGGATTATATCGTTTACGTCAAAGCTCCTGATTCAACACAGTCCGCTACAAAATGGGTCAAGTTTGGGAAGTCCGAGGAAATCAACGGCGCAAAACTGACCATTCGAAAAATTGGATTCTCAAACAGTGGCTTCATTTTGATTGATGCGACACTCTCTTTGATATCGTCGAAAGATTCGATCTTAAAGCCCGAAGCTGTTTGGATCAGGCAAGGCGCGGATTCAAAAGTTATCAATGGTATCTTCTTATCGACTACGAAGCTATCACGAGAAAAACCTATTTTGATTGGGATATCGCTTGCGAAATCAGATCTTAAATCGAAAAGGCCAGTGACCGTTGAGCTTCAGCTAGAAAAAAAGATTTCTGTAACCCTGCCTGAGGATGTTTTATGGAAGTAAAGCAGCGAGTGCAGGCCCTCTTCCATAAGTTAAAATCTAGCGTTTCAAAATTCCGCGAAAAATTTGTCGAGAAAAATGAATTCAGTCAAAAGGTTGAGCTTAAATTTAAAACTTTCAAAGTTATTGGACTGATCGGTGTTCTGGTTTTCATTGCCGTCGTTTTTTTGATGCCGACGGATATACCCGTTGAGTTCACAGAAAAAATTGATAGGCCAGAGGCCAACGCAGATCAGGCCAAAGCTGGCAACGATCCCAACCAAGCCAGTAGTTCAGCTCAAGGGCTCTGGGGTTCACCAAAAATGCCATCAGCTCATGGCGGTGACGCTTCACAGGTGAATTACAATACTTCTATGGTCATCGGCTCAAAGGGTGGCAA